>JABGOW010000359.1 GCA_018645275.1 Verrucomicrobiota bacterium | reverse complement strand
TCGCCATTCTCTCTTATGTGCTTGGTTTTCTCGGCCTGCCCTTCTTTTTGATTCCGCTCATTATGCGGAACAATACGTATTCCCTCTACCACGCGAAGCAGTGTCTCATGATCTGGCTTGTCGGCATGGCCGGAGGCATGATCTCAAGTGTTCTGGTGGCGGTATTCTGTCTTGGCGTTATCACAGGAATGGCGTTGGGTGTCTTCATCCTGGTCGTCGAAATCCTGGGCATTATCAATGCAGTGAATGGCGAAATGAAGCCCCTTCCCGTGATCGGGAAGTACGCTGATGAGTGGTTCAAGGGCATTACGAAAACCAACGCCTGATCTGAATGCGCATCGTTCGCCAGCGGACCGAAGAGAGAGACCGCGATGTCGAGCTTGCGGTTGGGGTTCTCTTTATTCCGATGTTCTTGATCCTGAGCATCGGGATGGTCTTTCTTCCGGAGGGCTTTAGGCCTCGCTGCTGGCTGAATGGTGCAGCAGGCATTCCCTGCCCCGCGTGCGGCGGATTCCGGGCGATACAACTGCTGTGCTCTGGCGAACTGTGGGCGGCATTCTGTCGACAACCATTCGTCATTCTTGGAGTTGTGGCGGCCTTTGCCTATTCTGTATATGCCTTCTCCGTTGTCTTCGGGCGAGTCCCCGCAGTTCGTCTGGTCGATGTTTCACCCCGAGCCCGCTGGGCGATGCTCTCCCTTCTGTTGCTACTTGTGCTCGTGGATTGGGCCTACGTTCTGGTGCGGTAGTCGCCACGAGTGCTGTGCTAAACACCTTGACAAGACGGTGTGATATGACATTGATTTGGCGGAGTCATGGATAGCTTGAAATACAACCCCGCCTCTATCGAGAGAGCGTTAGGGTCTTGTTGTTTGCTGTAGTCAGGGAGGAATGTGACGTGAAAATACTCGAATGGAATGAGAGTCTGTCGGTTGGTGTTGATGAGATTGACGAACAGCATCGGACGTGGATCGCCCGTTACAACAGTGTTGCCGACGCGATTGCGGAGCGACATGGCGCCGAAATGGTTTCGAAGATCCTGGGTTTTCTCGTTGAATACACCGAGGAGCACTTTGCCACGGAAGAGGCGCGCATGGCGGAGCATCACTATCCCGCCGAAGCAGCGCACAGGGCCAAGCACGACGAGCTCCGCAAGACGCTGGACGGTCTCGTGCAGGATTTTCGTGAAGACGGTCCGACCGAGGAGCTTGCCGAGGCCGTTGACACGTTTCTTGGCAATTGGCTGATTACACACATCCGTGAAATCGACACCAAGCTTGGTGCGTTCCTCGCGGAACGGCTGTAGGCGGCACCTACTCGGCCTGTTTGACTTCTGGCAGCAGCAGCGAAACAGCCATGCGGTCCGTCCGAAGCACGCTTGCAGCAGCAGTTCGCACGCTTTCGATGGTTAGTGCGTTGATTCGGTCTGCGGTGCTGTATGCATAGTCGTAGCCCAGACCATACAGTTCGTTCAGACCGCAGGTCATCGCAACACTCATGTTGTTCTGAAGCTGCATTTCATGATCTGCAATGATGCGGTTCTTGGCTCGCGCAAGCTCTTCTTCACGGAGTCCCTCGGTCGTGACGCGCTGGATCTCCTCAAGATAGAGGGTCTCGACCTCCTTTGCGGCCCCGCGCCGAGTGCCGGCATAGATGCCGAATAGGCCGGGATCGACCCCTGCGTGCTGATAGGCTCCAACGAAATAGGCCAGCCCACGTTTGTCTCGAACGGATATGGCCAAATCTGAAGAGAGCCCACTCATGGCGGTTTGCAGTACGTTGAGCGCATCGTGCCGCGGGTCGAACAGCGAGACGGCAGGAAAGCCCGCCAGAACGATGGCCTGCTGTCGAGGTTCCTCCTGTTCAATCCGAGTGGGCAGGGTTGCTTGGACGCCTTCATTCGGAGTTGCCGTGAGGTTGCCGAGAGGGATGGCAGCAAACGTGCGGTTTGTCAGCTCCCGAGCCTCTTGCCCTGTGATATCTCCGAAAACGGAGACAACGAGATTTCCAGTCAAAAGATGTCTGCTGTGGTGCTCTTGGAGCTGTTCGCGTGCGAGCTGCTTCACGGAGTCCCTTGTTCCCAGGCGATCCCAGCGGTAAGGGTGTCCTGCGAAAATGGCCTCACGCAGATTGCGCTGCGCGAGGAACATGGGTTTCTCTTCCTGTCGTAGAATCGCGGCCAGCTGAAGGGTGCGCTGCTTTTCAATCTCGTCTTCAGGAAATACGGGGTTCTGGAGGCAGTCGGCGAGTAGTGCGGCGACGGTTTCCAGATCTCCCGCAAGACACTTCGCCCGAAGGCCAAAGCCGTTGTTTCCAGAATAGGCTGAAAGGCGGCTTCCGAGGGTTTCTGTCATTCGGGCGATTTCCTCGCGGGAGTGAGAACGAGTCCCGCTGAGGAGTAGCTCAGACATCATGGCCGTGATGCCGACGTTGGCCGCGTTTTCAGAAAGAAGTCCAGCCCGCAGAGCTACCGTGAGGTAGACAAACGGCAGCCTGTGATCCTCGCGCACGACACAACGGATACCGTTGTCGAGTTCGATGAGGTAGGGGCTGTTTCCGACGGCATCAAGCTCCGTGGGCTCCTGGCCCTTGATCTCTGCCTCAGGTGTCAGCAAGGCCACGCTGCGGGTATCGACATTGAGGTAGGTGTTGGCGACGCGTTGCAGCTCCTCTGGTGTGATGGCCTGAAGCTGTCGTATGTACGTCTCACCAAACCGGGGGTCACCGGCGTAGAACTGCCCGGAACCGTAGCTTGATGCCTGCCCTTTCATGGTGGAGAGAGCGGACAGTTCTCCGGTCAGAACGGCTCGTGTTGCCTTCTGGAGCTCGGCCTCTGTGAAGGGCTCATGGCGGAGCGCTCGCACCTCTGCTTCGATCGCGCTCAGCACCGCGGCTTCGTTCTCTGGATCAAACGTGGCGCTGATGCCAAACAATCCCGGCTCTCCCGGGGTGTAGGACCAAACGCTGACCTGGTGCGCGAGGCGCTGATCCTCAACAAGCGATTTAACCAAGCGGGAAGAGCGCCCCTGGCCCGCGATGTTGGCAAGGACGTCGAGCGCGGCGGCATCGGGATGATCCAGAGAAACAGTGTGGTGAGCCCAGCTAAGGCGGGATACTTTGTAAGCTCCGGTTTCGCGGACGATGCGTGGTGCAATCTGCTGGGGTTCCGCTGGCAAGAGCGAGGGGGCTCGAGGGCGCCGAATGAAAGGGGCGAAGGTCGCCTCCACAACGGGTTTGACAGCATTCACATCAACATCGCCTACGATGACCAGGAACATGTTGTCGGAAACATAGTGACGGGAGAAAAACGCAACGAGATCGTCTTGTGTGATGGCCTTGAAGATGTCCTCATAACCGATCACTGGCATGCGGTATGGGTGCTTTCGGAATGCGGTCCGCCAGAGCAGCTTGTTCATGACTCGCCCGGGATCATCTTTTCCCATGGCGAATTCACGGAGAATCACGTCGCGTTCTTGCTCCCATTCCTCGGCAGGGAAGTTGGCATTCATGACGGAGTCCGCCAGGGCGTCAAATCCGACACGCCAGTGCCGAGACGGCAAATCGGTGTGAAACACGACGCGGTCCAGTGTCGTGTACGCGTTGATGCGCCCGCCGGCATCATTGATTTCTCGAGTGATATCCCCCGGGGCGCGGGTCGGGGTGCCTTTGAAGATCATGTGCTCAATGGCGTGAGAGAGACCTGCGCCGAGATACTCCTCCTCATGGATAGAACCGGTGCCCACCCAAATCTGAACGGAAACGACAGGTGCCGTGTGGTCCTCCTTGAGAAGGCAGACCATACCGTTTGGGAGCGTGAAGCGGCAGAGGCGGTCGTTGGCTGCCTTCAGCGTCGACAGGGTTCTCTCCATAACGTCACCGGAGGCGACGGGTAGTGAAACCGAGATGCCGAGGAGGATGCACGCAAGATGGGCTAGGGTTTTCCTCATGACCGCTTCCTCGGAGGTTTCGTAGGCGTGTCGGATGCTCCATTCGGTGGCGAAGTTGGCAGAAACGGTTTCGCGAATGCTTCGTGGAAGTCATAGCCGCCGGTAAAATCCTCGCTCTTGTCTTCATCTGTTTTTCCGAACTCGCCAGCCTGGACCAGGTTGAAGACGATAGCGCCGATATCATCCGTTTCTGTAATGCCCCAACTGTTGAGGGTCTTCAGCGCAATGGGCCCAAACTCTGAGAGGGCGTATCGACGTACACCCTCCAGCAGCTCGTGCCCGCTCACGTGGCGAGCGGGCCCGCTTTCGGGTTTCTCAAGCATCTTGATCGTGTAGTCCAAGGCCTCTCGGATGAAGACATAGGCTTCAATGTCAAAACGAGGATCCGCATTGCAGATCTTCTTGACCACTTCCATGAAGGCGGTTTCGCGCATAAGTCTCTCGGGGTTATGGGTTCTGAGTCTGCGGTTGCTACGCGATTCCTGTGTCCGCGCCCTCAATTTCCGATTTCAGTCTTGCTCCCATGGCGGCCATCGCCTCCGTGGATGCATACTGTTTGTGGCTCCAGTTCCAGTGGTGTCCGTCGTCCTCGAATCGAGGAATCACATGGAAGTGCAGATGTGGAACAACTTGTCCTGCCGCCGCCCCATTTGCCTGGTGCAGGTTCACGCCGTCTGCTCCCAATAGACTCATTTGAGCTTGGGCGACGCGTTTCACGACGGCCATGCAGCGCCCAAGAACGTCCACCGGCGTTTCTGTAATGGGGTCATGGTGGGCTTTGGGGATCACGAGGGTATGACCCTCAATCAGCGGGCTGATATCCATAAAGGCGAGAGTATGCTCATCCTCATAGACCTTCGTCGAAGGGATCTCACCCGCCACCAGTTTGCAGAAGATGCAGTCGTCGCTCATGCTCTCGTTCCCTCTTTCCTTTGTGTTACGGGGCCAAGTGTATGGAAAAGCGCCCCGCAGGCGCAAGGGCAGAAAGGCTGCTAGGCGAGCCTCTCCAGGAGCTTTCGAATGATGGATTCGCGTGTCTCAATGCTCTCGCACAGCTTGAGCTGCACGAGCGCACGGTTTAGGTTCTGGGCTTCGTGCTGGGTCTTGAAGTAGACATTTCCTGCAATGAAGTCGGCGAAAAAACGCACCCCGAGCTCGAAGGTGATGAGCCGGATGCTGTCGTACTGATAGTGCAGGTCGGCATCCGTGAGAAAACTGCGCGCAAAGGTCATGTAGCCGCGGACGATGGCCTCACATAGGTCCGTGTCGAATACCACCCGCGAAAGGTCGAGTGTTTCTTCGCCCGAGGCATTGCAGCACGAGCGGAGGCAGTCGCCGAAATCGTGGTGCACAAGTCCGGGCTTAACCGTGTCGAGGTCAATCATGCACGTCCCTTTTCCCGTCTCGTCGTCGATCATGATATTCGCGATCTTGGGATCGCCATGAATGGGGCGATCCTGAAGTTCGCCCCGGGCTTTTGCGGATTCAAGAACGTCTGCCCAATCGCGTCGCTTCTGAATAAAGCGATAACAGTGTTCGGCCTCAGTTGAGCTCTTCAAACGCTGCTGACCCTCTGGTGTGGCGACGACCTCGTCCATATGCTCAAGGTACTGGGATGTGATGTGAAAACCGGGCAACGTATCAGAGAGCTTGTCGACAGGGATATCGCTGATGATACGCTGAAACTGGCCCAGTACAAACCCGGCTTCGTGCGCATGCTCGATGTTCTGAACCTGCTCGTAAGCGTGGGCTGAGGATATTAGCGAGATGGCACGCCAGAAATCGCCATCGGAATCGACCATGAAATCACTGCCGGATTTGGTCGGGATCACGCGCGGCAATTGCCAGATGCGGTCTGCCTGGTGCGCCTCGGATTCAAGGCGGCGGTGAGCGTGTTCCGTGACGGTTTTCATGTTTCCCATTACCGCTTCGGGGGATGCGAAGACGTTGCGGTTCAGACGCTGTAGAATGAAGCGTTCTTCGGAGAACGTTGTCCGAAAAATTGCGAGGTAGGTGTCATTGACGTTTCCGCCACTATGGGGAACGACGCGAACAAGCCTTCCGGCAACATCAAACTGAGGGGCGACTAGAGCTGCTTTCATAGGAGGAGATCATGCCCCATTTTGCGGCATGCTACCAGTCAAACTCGAAGCCCATCTGAGATCTTGCGATTGGAGAGGTGGCAAGGACTCCCGGCAAGGGCTGAAGAGCCTTGTGCGGCGGTCTATGGGAGTTCGATGTCGCCGAGGAGGTCCTCGATAATGGCACTGCGCTCGCCACGTAAGATGCGAAGTAGTTCACTGCGTCCAGCTTGCGCGTCGACCCCGTGTTCGGTGAGCATCTGGAGTAGATCGCTGAATTGCTTACGGCGTCGTAAACCAACCTCGGTGATATCGCGCCGATTCTGGAAGTCAGCCATCAGCGTGGTGCCACACTTGCAGTTCCGAAAGACGCCAACCGTGGTTTCTTCGTCGCCCCCCTCGAGTGCGAAGAGTCCGCTTTTATCTTCAAGCTGAAGGTCTCTGACGGGAATGGTGTTCTTCAGGAAGTCCTCTTGCGAGGCGAATGTCAGACCGCACTTTGTGCACTTCTTGGGGAATGTCGTGTCGACAAGGGTCTGAAGGTCCTTGTAGAACGTCTCTAACCAGCTATGTTGTGCGTTGGCGCTACTCATGGGGCGCGTATACTACGTTGTGGGCATGAGATTGTACAGAGAATCGTAACCGACCGGCAGAGAATCGAGCATGCACGCAGAGCTTAATCCTGATCAAGCGTTCTTGGTGAAGGTGGCGCGAATGCGCATGCCTTTTGGGAAGTACAAAGGGCTTCTTCTGATCGACCTTCCGGAACCGTACGTGATCTGGTTCGAGAAACGGGGCTTCCCCAAGGGGGAGCTTGGGCGCATGCTTGAACTCGTGCGCGAAATCAAACTCAACGGCCTCGAGCATCTGCTGAGGCCGTTGAGCTGATCCGTTCACCGCTTGATGTTTCCGGGGAAGCGGGGCACACTTCCCGGATGGACTGCCGTCAGGGCGCGGTTCGTCCGGAGGTCTCAAGCTGAAGTGAATGGGGGAGAAGGCGGATGGGGCAGCGATCACAACTGAATCACCTTTGGAATCTCCTAGTCGCCGGTGGGCTCATGGTTTGCCTGGCGACGCTGTTCGGGTTCCTGGGAAAATTTTCGTGGGTGCTGGACCTCTTTTCCCACTTTCGCGTCCAATACCTTCTCGGTCTCGCTGCCCTGGCGATTCTCTTTGCTGTCGTCCGTCGACATCGCACTGCCGTTATCTTTCTTGTGGTGGCATGCGTCAACGCGGGCGTGGTGCTGCCACTCTATGTGGGAGGCACCTCGATTGCCCCCGAAGGGGGGGAACTGCTCCGCGTCATGTTGCTCAACGTCAACACGGAGCGTGGTGACCCCGAGCGCGTCAAGCAGGCGATCCAGGAAATCAGTCCCGACGTCGTTGTGCTTGAAGAGATCAACACCCGTTGGGTGCGCGATCTGGTCTGGCTTTTCGAGACACATCCGCATTCGTGTATTCAGCCCCGGTCTGACAACTTTGGCATTGGGGTTTTTAGCAGGCGCCCTCTCTCGGAGAGCAGGGTCGTCCACATTGGTGCGGCGCAAGTCCCGTCTATCGTGGCTACCGTCAACATAAGGGGCTTAGAGCTGGGTCTGGTGGCAACCCATCCGTTGCCACCCAGCGGCGTCGAATATTCGCTCTGTCGTGATGAGCATCTTGAGGCTTTGCCGAACTTCGTCAAGGAGCAGCATCCTGCGATTCTGGTTGGTGATCTTAATGCGACGCCCTGGAGCTACCATTTTAGAAGATTATTGAAGCGAGGGGGGCTCAGCGATAGCGCGAAGGGCTGGGGAGTTCAGCCCTCTTGGTCGAGTCTTAACCCGCTCTTTCGGATTCCAATTGACCACTGCCTGCACACCTCCGGTGTGTCCATTGTGGATCGCCGAATCGGCGAAGACGTGGGGTCGGATCACTACCCCCTGATTGTCGATCTTGTTGTTGCGCCGCCATCGTAGCACAAAGGTACTGTTAGAAATTCTATGAAAAGTATGAGAACAGGGATCGGTTAACGAGAGCGGCGACGCGAGCGGATTACGAGTAGAGATTCTCTCAATCGTCCACCAATCTCGTCGCCGCTCGCGTCAACCGAAATGGTTAGAAGGCATGAAAGACACTTACTCCTACACTTTGTCGCACACTTAATCTCACACTTACTTGGTTACGCTTAAACCACCTGCCTAATCGATCGTTTGGCGTCTTGACGAAGCGGGTCCCTCCTTCGCCGAGGCTACGGAGGGAAGGCGTTTAAGCGTAACCAAGTAAGGGTGGCGTTCAAGAATGGGCTTAAGTGTGCGATTAAGTGTGGAGAAAACGGGGGAGAACGACAATATCGTCGCAACTCTCTGATGACCTGGCCGTTATGGGTGCCAGAGGTCAAGAATTCTTGACAGTACGAACCGCAGGGGAAGGGATGGGGATATGAAGACACGTTGTGAGTGGTGCGGAGAGGATCCGCTCTATGTCGCGTATCACGATGACGAATGGGGGGTGCCATCCCATGATGACGGACATCTGTTTGAAATGCTGATTCTGGAAGGGGCTCAAGCAGGGCTGAGTTGGTTGACGATTCTCAAGAAGCGCGAGAACTACCGCCAGGCGTTTCATGGGTTTGATTGGCAGAAGATCGCATCATACACGGACCGCGACGTTGAACGCCTTATGGCCGATGCGGGTATTGTTCGAAATCGACTGAAGATCGAGTCGGCCATCAGAAATGCTCGGGGAACCATTGCGATCTGCGAGGAATTCGGGTCACTGGGTGTTTTTCTCTGGCGCTTTGTGGAGGGTGAGCCGTGGAAGAACGCGTGGAAGTCGATGGCGGAGCTGCCTGCCACAACGCCTGAATCCGATGCCATGAGCAAGGAGTTGAAAGGTCGCGGCTTCAACTTCGTTGGATCCACGATTTGCTATGCCTTTATGCAGTCTGTTGGCATGGTCAATGACCACACCACTGACTGCTTTCGATATGGGGCTTGTTGACGATGTCAACCGGAGTGCTTTCGAGGCTGCTGGCTCGGGGCCGTTTAAGCCGTACGCGGACAGGGATACGGTGATGTCCTACTATGAGGTCCCTCCTGATGTTCTCGAAGCGCCTGAAGCCCTGATCGAGTGGGCGAAATGCTCTCTGGCAATCCAGATAAAGGGCGCCCGTTAATACGAGCCGCAGAGAGTCCACTACACAGGCGGGGTTTTGCCGGGGGCTTCCATCCCGAGTGTGAGCCGCTTGACATCGCATGGGGTTTCAAACAGAATCTCTACTTTGCCAACAGATGAGAAGGTGGGTTAAGGATGGGAATCCGAATTGAAATATGGCCGTTCATTTCGCTTGCGGTACTCGTAGGCGTTCTGTTGGCCCTCGCGCTGGGGCGTTTCTCGTCGCTGAGCGGGGCTTGGGCCGCTGGTGTGGGCCTCGTGCTCATCCTTGTCTTTGGGGGCTATTTTCTGTGGTTCTTCCGGGACCCCGAGCGTGTGCCACCGAAGGATCCCGACGCTGTGCTCGCCGCGGCTGACGGCGTTGTCGCCAAGATCACCACGTTTACCGTTGAGGAGTTTGGTTCGATCTCGATGCTTGCGGGCCTGAAGCCTGAGGACATGGCGGTGTTCCGAAATGGCGATGTCCTGCGGATCAGCATTTTCTTGAGTCTATTCGATGTGCATGTGAATCGGACCCCAATCAGCGGCACATCTCGTTTTCTTGGGTATTTTCCGGGAAAGCACCTTTTTACCTTTGATGAGAAGTCCTCCGATGTGAACCAGCACAATTCAATTTTGATTGTAAACGAGAGAACGAGCTGTCTGGTGAATCAGATTGTGGGGCCGGTCTGCCGTCGTGTCGTCTACTGGCTGGATCATGATGCCCCGGTTGCTGTGGCCGCTGGTGACGACTTTGGTATGATGAAGTTTGGCTCCCGATTGGATATGTATTTCCCGGCGGGAGATGTCGAAGTGCTGGTATCCGTAGGCGAGAAGGTGCGTGCCGGAGAGAGCATCATCGGGCGCTACCGCTAGGTCCGTAGATGCGTAAGGATAGATCTTAATGATGAAATCGTTTCTCAACTGGCGCCAGCTCATACCGACGCTCTTCACGTTGGCGGCCATGCTTTGTGGTTTGCTGAGCATTCTTTACGTGGTTCAGGGCTTTCATGGCGAGGATCCTGCGCATTGGTATCGCCTGTCCGCAAAAATGATCATGCTGGCGATGATCCTGGATGGACTTGATGGTAACGTCGCGCGCTGGTTGAAGGGGTCGAGCGAGTTTGGCGCCGAGCTCGACACCTATGTGGACATGACGGCCTTCGGAATCGCACCGGCCGTATTGATTTTTGCGGTGACGATGGAAACACAGGACTCGATCCTGCGCATACTACTGCCTTCGGTTGTCGTGCTTTCTGGTGTTGTACGGCTGGCCCGCTTCAAGGTGACTGATCCGTTGCGGGGGCAGGGCGGTTATTCGGGGCTCCCCATCACGACCAATGCCGCTTGGGTAGCCATGCTGGTCTACATTAGCCAGGTGCCGACCTCTGAGAATATTGCCGGTGGTGTTTTCTCACTCCAGGGCGGCTGGTTTGCCATGCTCTTTCTTGTCGGCATTATTGTCTTCATCAGCCTGCAGGTTTCCAATGTCCGATTCCCAAAGCCCACGAAGAAGGCAGCGCTCTTTATTCCCTGTGTCATTTTGGTGATGCTCTTTGTCTATCTGGAAAAGGGAAGCGCAGCCTATGTTGCTGTATTGATGCTTGGGATGGGGTTGTTGTATGTGATGCTGGGGCCGCTCTTTGTGAGGGGCATTGAGAGACACAAGGCGCGGCGCGAAGGTCCGGCGTCAGAGGATTGCGAATAGGGGTATCCGTGGAGCTTGATGGTATTCTGAATGACGTGAGTGCCTATCTAGAATGGGAGCTCGACGAAGGCCGTCGCACTGTATCGGTTTCTCCCGATGTGGTTGCAGAGCTTGGAGATGCCGCCGGAAAGGTAGAGACTGAAATGCCAGAGCCAAAACCAAAGCCGCAGGCACCCCCTACCCCTGCCGTTTCATCGTCCACGCCGCGTACACCCGCCAAACCGGGCGATTCGCTGGAAGCCGTTGCGGCAGAGATTGCTGAGTGCACGGCTTGCGAGCTCCACGAAGCTCGAACGAACACGGTGCCTGGGCAGGGCTGCATGCACCCCGACATTCTCTTCATCGGTGAGGCCCCGGGCGCAGACGAGGATGCACAGGGCATCCCGTTTGTGGGTCGCTCGGGACAGCTTCTTACGAAGATGATCGAGGCGATGGGCTATTCCCGTGACACGGTCTTTATCGCCAATATCAACAAGTGTCGGCCGCCCGGAAACCGCGCACCCTCTCCAGCCGAAATGCAGGTTTGCATTCCCTATCTCAAGCGGCAGATTTCTCTGCTGGAACCCAAATTGATCGTGGCTCTTGGTGCAACCGCCATCAATGGTCTTGTCGATTTGCCAAAGGGAATGGGCATTACGAAAGTGCGCGGCAGCTGGCTTGAGTTTGAAGGGATTCCGCTCATGCCGACCTTTCACCCCGCCTACATGCTCCGCAACCCGAATATGAAGCGTCCCGTATGGGAGGACCTCAAGAATGTGCTGCGCCGCTTGGGGAAACCCATTCCCGAGATGAAAAAGGCATAACGCCGAGGATGCTTCGCCTGGTGAGGAAGGTTGCTTGATGAGCGCACTTGAACAGTATAACAGCGATGCCCCGCGGCTTCGAAGCAAGCGGCGCGGAGTCTGGGTGGCCTCGTCTGTCCTGATCGCATTGCTGTCCCTCTCCGGGGGTGGCTGCAGTATGCCACGCTACGCGATGAGCCTTGACGATGCGCTCAAGCAGGAGGGGAAACGTCCGCGCACCCGGTACGGCTACCGCTGCACCGTGGGTGCCCATCGCGGCGCTTCGGAACGCTACCCCGAGAACACGATGGCGGCACTGAAGGCGGCGGAGCTCGATCGCAAATACGCCTTTATCGAGTTCGACGTTCAGTACTCGAAAGAGGGGCAGGTTGTTGTCTTTCATGACCGAACCCTGTTCAGGCGTTTCGGCAGCATGAAGGCAGTTGGTGACACGACCGTCTCTGAGATGCAGGAAATTGCGGGTGGGGAGATTGCGGTCTACGGCAATGTCATGGGCGCGCTCACCAAAAGGCTCAATATTGAGATCAAATCCCAGGATGACGTTCACGATGATGCACGGTTGGTTGATGAGATCGTCGCAGATCTCCGAGCGCGCAAGCGCGACAAGGACGTTTTGATCAGCTCCATATCGAGTGATGTCGTGGCATATGTCAACCGCGTCTATCCCGAGATGCCCACAGGACAGATCTTCTGGCTGACCTCATCCACCTATCTACACTTTGACGGACTGACCCAGAAACTCTATGACGATATCCGCGAGACCGAGGCCGACTACCTTATGCTGCATGTCTCGAACCTGCGCAATATTGATGATCTGCTGAAGTTGAAGCCCAAGGGAAAGACGGTGGTCTTCTGGGACTTTGATGACACCATGTACCTTGTACACAAGGACGGATCGGACCGACTCTGGGGGGATTCCGGCCTCAGGACCTTTTGGAAGTCTGCGCGCTATCGGCTATCGGCCCCATTTCAGCGCTCGCCTTCAGAGGAGTAGCCTTTCGTAACCGGACGTTGACATTGTGGGTTGGTGAGGATAGCGTGAATCCCCTGTTTTAAAGGTCCCAGAGGCGAAGGAATGAGTCATGCCTACCTATGAGTATGAGTGCACGAAGTGCGATCATGTGTTTGAGCGTTTTCAGAGCATGACGGACGAACCGGTCAAGCGCTGTCCCAAGTGCAAATGCAAGGTCCGCCGCCTGTTCGGAACGGGGGCCGGGATTATCTTCAAGGGGAGCGGCTTCTACGAGACCGACTATCGCAGTAAGAACTACCGCGACGGAGAGAGCAAGGCGAAGAGCGCGGCGTCCTCTTCGACTGCGTCAAGTGGTTCGAAGGCTAAGAAGTCCGCAAAGAAGACGCCCGCAGAGGCGTCCAAGTAGGAGTCCGCGCTGTGTCTCAACAGCACAGCGCAATATCAACCATGTCGGGTTTGCCCACGGTTCTCACGTGTTGCGCGCTTGTCTTGGTGGTGCCCGCGTTCTGTGCGGCCACCGACGATTCGTTGGAATCCATTCAGTCCCGCATTGCAGCACTCTCTGCGAAGCGTGCCAGCAGCACTACCGGTCGGTTCTCGGTCAATGGAACCAATCGCCTCGAGAATGCCTCGCTCATGGGGTGGTGTGAGGATATTGCCGATCGGGTTGAGTCGATCACAGGGGTACCCCTCCCGTTTGAGAAACGCGCGGTCCGGCTTGTCGTTCAGGCGGGGGTGACGGCTGCTCCGGGGGGTGTTGCGGTACGTCACGGCTTGCAGGCGGGGCGTTGTCTGCACCGGGTCAGTCTGCGTGACTACGATGCTGCCTACGCCCTTCGTGGTCGGCAGGCGCTCTGCCGCGTGATGCTCTCGAGCTACGTCGACAAGTCCCTTTCTGCCGTGCTCGCCTTGCCGCCGTGGTTGTGGAAGGGCGTTGAGCAGAACCTGCTGCCCTCTGCCCGCAATGAGAATATCGAACACGTCCTCTCGGCCTGGCGTGCCGGGGAATTGGCTTCCATCTGGGAAATCGTTGGCGACGGAGAGGGCGAGGACCCTCGCCAGTTGGCGATTGAAGGGCAGGATAGGCTGTCAGCCTACGGGGTCTTTGTGCGTTGGCTCTCCGCGCTGCCCGGACGTAAGAAACGCTTCCAGGTGTTGTTCGAGCGGCTGGTGTCGGGGGTTCCCGTCACGGTAGAGAGCCTACAGTCGCTCGTGGTCCCTGTGGACGCCCCGACACGGGCTGATGAGGCTTGGGATCTGTGGCTGCTTCGACAGCGTCATGTTGTACGTACGTTGGGGTCTGTCTCGACACGCACGATTGATGAGCTGAGGTCCGAACTGTTGATTTATCCAGGGGCCTGTGGTATTCCCCTTGATGTTGAACTCCCCCGGAGAGCAGCCCTGGCGAGGCTGTTGCCATTCCGGCGGAGTGACTGGGTTTCCGCGTTTATACGCAGCAAGCGCCGTCGGCTTGATTTGCTTGCTGCCGGCCGTGCGGAAGCGTTTCAGTCCATTGTTGCAGAGCTGGGCGAGATTCTTTCGGCCCTTGAAAGTGACGCATCAGACATCGTACTGTTGCAGCGTTTGGATACAGCAGAGGCAGCCTTGGACTATTTGGCGGCACGTGTACGGGCTGCCGGTGGCGCCCTTGTCGACAGCGATGCACAGGAAACAGATAATTGAATCGGAGTGTGGAACCATGGCGGGCCAGAAGACACTAGTTGGAAAGATCCATCCCGACGTATTGGCATTCACCGCAGGCAAGGACGTCATCCTGGACGGTGCGCTGGTTGAGGCAGACTGCATCGGATCTGCTGCTCATGTGCGTATGCTCTCCAAGCTGAAGCTGGAGAAACCGCTTTTCTCGGAGACGGAATGCGATGCCGTTATCGGCGAGCTGGTGGCGATCATGCGACGCGCACGTGCCGGCCGCTTTCCCATCCGTCCGGATGATCAGGATGTTCATCTCGCCGTAGAGCGCGCGCTGAGTAGCAAACTCGGGGATGCCGGGAAGCGTGTCCACACGGCCCGTAGCCGCAATGATCAGGTGGCCCTCGACCTGAGGCTCTACGCCAAAGAACAGCTTTTTGGCATGATTGAGGAGGCCGCCGGGCTTGCCCGGTTGCTGCTGACGCTGGGGCAGCGGCATGCGCGCGTGCCCATGGTGGGACGTACGCACCTCCAACCCGCAATGCCAAGCTCCGTAGGCGTGTGGGCCTCCGCCCACGCAGAGAGCTTGCTGGACGATGTTGAAGTGCTGCTGGGGGCCTATGCTCAGAATGATCGCAGTCCACTTGGATCGGCCGCTGGCTATGGGGTTCCGCTGGCGATAGATCGGGCGCTTACGTCGCGGCTGCTCGGGTTCGAGCGCCCAATCCACAATGTGATGTATGCCAGCATGGCGCGAGGAAAGTGCGAGAGCGTTGTCCTTGCTGCGGCCTCGCAGGTGATGCTGTCGCTTTCGCGTCTCGCTGAGGACATGATTCTGTTTATGATGCCGGAGTTTGGCTACTTTCGGTTGTCGCCGGAGTACTGCACGGGAAGTAGTATCATGCCGCAGAAGCAGAACCCGGATGTCTTTGAGCTGGTTCGGGCGCGCACGGCCAAGGTACTGGCCTGCACAAATACCATTGCCGGTATCTTGAAGGGCTTGCCCGGGGGATATCAGCGCGACCTCCAGGAAACCAAGGAGCCCTTCCTTGAGGGGGTAGGCGTGACCCGCGATGCTTTGCGAGCCGTGGCCCTGGTAATGGGCCACGTTGAAGTTGATGCTCCAGCGCTCAAGCGAGGGTTCAATCCCGGGGTCTTCGCGACGGATCGTGCTTTGGAACTGGTGGCCTCCGGCGTCCCATTCCGCGACGCCTATAACGAGGTAAAGGCCGGTCTGGATCAGTTGGGAGATGTGGATCCTGTGGTTGCCATTGCCGCAAAGGTTCATGAAGGCGCCCCTGCCGGATTGGATTTCAGCGGGCTGAAGAAACGAGCCTCAGACGGAATACGCTTTGTTAGGACGCGCCGAAAACGCTACTATTCGGCTCTCTCAAAACTGTTGGGGGTGCCCTATCCGGAGTTAGGGAAGTAGGAGCCCTTCTCCAGGGCGGCTACAAAACAGTCGGTGGGTTCTGGAGATACGGTTACACGTGTGGAGCGAGGGGAACGTCCTGGAGCGGGCGTTGGCATTTTGGAATGGAATTCGGATGACCACCGCGAGTGGTTGTTCTCTGTGGGTGAATAGGAGTTGATATGAAAAGACGATGGTTTGGTGGGTTGTTGGTTGTGGGATTGATCTTTGGTAGTGCGCAGTTGATGCCGTGCCTTGCGCAGGATTCAACGATGGATTCTGATGTGGCCGCTCAGGTTGGCATTTCATTTCCTGAGGCGATGGACATCGCCGTCAAAGCCGTCTATGGCGTCTTGGGAGCGCTTTCGATCGGAACGCTGGCACTCATTCTCTATTTCTGCGTTGTGCTACGCAAACGGCAGGTCGTGCCAGAGCCGTTCCGCAGTGAGCTGATGGAGAAGATTCGCGCGGGCGAGCTTGACGATGCGCGCCGGCTTTGCGGTTTCCGGCGTGGGCCACTGACGGCGGTCATGTTGACGGCGCTCGATCACATGAAGAGCATCCCGGATGCAGACCCCATGTTGCTGAGAGATGTGGTTGAGGCCGAGGGCGCGCGTCAGTCCGAGTCCATTCAGGGGCAAACCCAGTACCTGATGGATATCGCTGTGGTGGCTCCGATGATTGGTTTGCTCGGAACCGTGTTTGGCATGATGATCGCGTTCAATGCCGTTTCTGATCAGATTGCCGTGGTGCGGCCAACCGCCCTTGTTGCCGGCGTGAACAAGGCCATGCTTACCACGGCCTTTGGCCTGGTCGTCGGCATACCCGCCATGATGTTCTACGCCTATTTTCGGCGCTGTTCCTCCAAACTGGTGTCCCTGCTGGAGTCAGCCTCTGCTGACCTCTTCATGGCTCTGTTGAGTAGGAGAACGGCGAAGTGAATTTCCGTGGAAAAACAAAGCCCCCCAACACCGGCTTCCAGCTCGCGCCCATGATTGATATCATGTTCCTGCTGCTGTGCTTCTTTATTGCTGCACAGATCTATGCACAGTGGGAAACCGAGATCGACATCAAATTGCCCACAGCGGAGACGGGTGAGATTCCCGACCGACTGCCGTCAGAGATTATCGTCAACGTGCGCGCTGACGGGGTCACCGTTGTGAACCAACGCCAGCTCGCCCACGATGGACTTCTGAATCTGCTGGGGCGTGTCGTCGAAATCTACCCCGGACAGCCTGTCCTGATTCGCGCGGACAAGCGGACGCCCTATGAACACGTGATTGGCGTACTTGACCTCTGCCGCCAAGTGGACATCTGGAACATCTCGTTTGCCACATCGACCGTCGAGGAGTAGTCGACATGAACTCGCGCTACGGCCAACTCGGGTTGGCCATTCTCAGCTTCTGTCTCGCGACGTCCAGCCTTGTGTGGGCTGATGCGTATGGCGACCGCATGCAATTTGCAGACGGGCTATACACGCGTGGGATGCATGATCTCGCCATGAAGGAGTATGCCGCGATTCTTGAGGCCTATCCCGATGGCACTCAGCGCGACGCCGCAACCTTTCGTATGGCAGAGTGTATGCGGCTGCAGGGCCTCTCGTCCGAAGCGGGGCGACTGTATGCACGTGTTGTCGTTGACCACAGGCAGAGCCCGTTTCGGTTGCGAGCGGCCTACCGTCGTGCCCGCCTCTACATGGAGGATGGGGACTTCACCTCTGCGGTGGCGCATTTTAATGTGATTATCAGTGAAAAACCCCCGTCCGATCTGGCCTCCGCTACACTCTACTACCTTGGCGAGTCTCTTCTCGGAGCGGACAACGTGGATCAGGCTGATGCCACGCTGGCGCGGGTCGTATCGGAGCATCCGAGTTCCATGTTCTGTGTTTACGCGCTCATGAAACGCGGCGATATCCACCGCGATCGCTGGTCGGCTGCATTTGAGGCAAAGCAAGATGGGGACGGGGGGCTGGCGGAACAGGCCATCGCATTTTTCAAACAAGCCCTGGAGCGCCCGGGTACAGATCGCATTGCTGCAGAGGCCCTTTTCCAAATGGCCGAGATATATTTCCGGCTGCATGACTTTGAGCAGAGCTCGGAGTGTTATCGTCAACTGATGAGCCGTTATCCTGCCGATGAACGTTCCGCTGTGGCCCGTATGCAGGCGGCGTGGTCTGCGAGTAACGCCGGCCTGTATGCAGATGCCGTTTCGCTGGCCGAAAAGGCGCTCAACGATCCCAATGTCACGAGTGGCCTTGACGAGTGGCTCTACATTCGAGCCAACGCTGAACGGCAGTTGCTCCAGAATCGAGTAGCGGTGAAGTCCTACCTCGAGCTTCTGACACGCTTTCCGGCGAGTCGTTTCGCCGAAGCCGCGCGCTACGAAATCTCGGTTGCCTTCTTCAAAATGGGGGAGTACGGCAGCGCCATTTCTCATGCCGAGCGAATTCGCCTCACAGATTCCCTGCGCGTGGAAGTTTGCTGGCTGTTGGCGGAGTCCTATGCCGCCCTCGACCGTGGCGCAGAAGCCACGCAGTACTATCGCATGGTCATACGACAGGCCGCTGGTACCGATCGTGCCCGCGATGCTACCTATCGGCTGGCGCACCAGCTGCAGAAAGAGGAATCGTATCGCGAGGCCTCGGAGTTTTACAACGCGCTCGTCACCGGGTTTCCGGAGGATCCTCTTGCGCCGCAATCCCTCTATGCTTCGGCCTTCTGCCTGGCAACCGCCAAGATCCACGATGAGGCCACTCGCGATTGGCGGCGCTTGGTCTACGAGTACCCCGAGCACGAACTGGTGCAGGATGCTCTGTATCAGAAGGCCATGAGCGAAATTCGCCTGGAACGTCGTGACGATGCCACCGCCTCTCTGTCTGAGCTGCTCCGGCGTTTTCCCGAAGGACGCTTTGGCCCGGACGCCCACTATTGGAAAGGAATGCTGCTGCGCGAGCAGGAGGCCTTTGCCGAGGCCGAGCAGTCCCTGCGCAATGCGATGGAAACCACGTCCCGCGATGAGCTGCGGTGCGAGTCGACTTTTCAGCTTGGGCTCGTGCTGCAGAAGTTGGATCGCCAAGAGGAGGCGGCCGAGCTGCTTCAGGCGCTTCTGGCATCCCCGCTCAGCGGGAAGTTTCCGTCGGCGCTACTCGAATGGCTTGCAGTGCATCATGGAGAGAAGAAGTCCCATGACAAGGCTGCGGCAGCTGCGGAGTTGCTCGTCGAGACGGCGACTGAGCCGGCCTGGGTGCAGTCCGGATGTGTCCTTCTCGCACGAGCCGAGATGGCACGTGGTCGCAATGCTGAAGCCGAGGATGCTCTGAAGCAGGCACTGGATCAGGATGTCAACACGCACTATGCATCTGAAGCGGCCCTGCGGTTGGGCGACCTTTCGCTGGCGAAGAAGAATGCCGAGGACGCTGAGACCTATTTTCGGATTGCTTCCGACAAGGGCGGTGCAGAGGATGGGGGCGCGGTTCGTGCTCGGGCTTTCTTTGGCCTGGGTCGTGCGGCCGAGCTTGGCGGCTTTGATGAAGATGCCTCGCGCTACTACATGAGTGTCGCTATTCTGTATGACCACGATGAGCTTGTGCCGGAGAGCCTTTTTCGGGCTGCACTGGCATTCGACCGATTGAAGCGGCAAGAGGATCGTCTCAAGGCCGTGGAGGAGCTTGCTGAGCGCTATCCGCAAAGTGTGTGGGCGGGAAAGGTGGATGAAACATGGCAGAACTGACCGATCATGACAGACAGTTCACGTTTGGCACGGGCCACATTCCTGCGGCAAGCATCGCTGCCATCATCTCTGTTGCTGTGCACATCGGGTTATTGATTTTTGCTGCTCAGATTGATTTGGAACTCATTTCTGGCGGTGGGGCCAAGCCTCTGGAGCGCAAGTATGAACCCGTGCACCTCGGAACGGTAGAAACCACCCCAGAGATCGAAGAGCGGGTGCTCTCTGCTCTGCGGGAGATTGGTAGCGATGTGGGCGGAAAAGCCGCCGAGGCCGTAGACGAGATGAGCATTGCCCCCGAAGAGGCTGTGACGGAGCCACCCGCACTTGAGGACAACGCTCTGATGGAGGAAATGGAGCATGTCGCCGAGCCTACTCCTCCTCCAGAGCAAGTTGCTTGGGTGCCTCGCCAGGAAATCCTCGCCATCGAGAACATTGCAGTCGGGGACTCAAATCCGGGACTTGAGCGTCGTATGATTCCCGCGATTGAACGTGTGGCGAATGCCCCTGACATTGTGCTGCCAGCCAGCCGGGATAGCGTTGCCGCCGGGGGGTCCGGTCGGCTTCCCGTCGCTCCGCCAACGGTTTCCGAAATCGTGGGGGCCGTGGTGGGGGGGATGGATGATCCCAAGCCACTGCCTGAGGCGATCAACGAGGCCATGGCACCGGGGGGGGCGCAGGAACTATTCGAGGAAAGCGTCGAAGACGTGACCGATGTTGAAGCCATCGAGCGTGTGCTCACCGCGCGGGTCCAGACTTATTCGTCTTCGCGTGATTTTCGCTACTCCTACTTCAGGCTTGAAGTGGAGCGGGCGGGAGAGGAGCTCCTTCCCGTGCGTCCCAAGGACATCATCCTGGTGCAGGATTGTTCAGCGAGTATGTCTGAACAGCGCCTCTACTTCTGCAGGGAAGGCCTACGTCGCTCGCTGGCACACATTCGTCCATCGGACCGCTTCAATATCGCCAGGTTTGCCGATCACACGGAAACCTGTTTCGATGGTTGGGTGACGAAAACGCCCGAAACGATAGCAAAGGCTATGGCCTACATCGACGGCATGAAGGCGCAAGGGTACACCGACCTCTTTGCTTCCATGCAGGACCTTCTGTCATTGGAATGCGAATCGACCCGTCCCGTCATTGCGTTCGTCATCACGGATGGCTTGGCAAACAAAGGGTTGACGGATAACTCCGAGATTATTGGCGAGTTCAGCCGCCGGAATGCAGGAAAAATCTCGGTATTCACAATGGGGGCTTCGCAACTGGCAAACCGCTATCTCATAGACCTCCTTAGCTACTGCAATAAGGGATACGTCAATGTGATTTCCAAAGGTCGCTGGGACATTCCGGACTCTGCAGAAGCGGTTATGCGGGGAATCAGTCGACCAGTACTGGGAGATTTGCGGCTACAGTTTGCTACCGACTCTTCATGTGAGGTCTATCCCCGGCAGGTGAGCAATCTCTATCTGGACCGACCGCTTGTCCTCTATGGGCGTTGCCGCAAGGGCGAAGAGAAGCTCGTGTTTCAGGCCATGGGGCAAGCAGGGGATGTCCCCTGCGATCTCATCTTCGATCTACCCCTGAACACGCTGGATAGTCGTAGCTCTGACAAAACGATCCGACAGCAGTGGGCGCAGCAGAAGATCTACCACCTCATAGGCGAATATGCCCGTACCCGCGATGCCGAAGTCCTTGCGGAACTGCGCGGCATG
Source organism: Verrucomicrobiota bacterium (assembly GCA_018645275.1). Lineage (GTDB taxonomy): Bacteria > Verrucomicrobiota > Kiritimatiellia > UBA8416 > UBA8416 > JABGOW01. Next base: position 12,938 of record JABGOW010000359.1, on the reverse strand, counting down.
TCCAAGTCCTACAAAGAGCCCATTCCGTACAAGCGAAGCCTGTTCTGATTTGCCCGAACGGGCGCAGTGGACCGAGGGAGAGTGTTAGGGATAACACCTGAGGGAATCAGGGGCTTTCCGCGATTTCGCTACGCAGTTTCCTGACGAGCTCCGCGTACTTCATGTCTACGGCTTCGGTGTGTTCGCTCAGCCAGCCCACCATGGCGTTGTGAAAGCGGGCGGGATTCAGGCTCCCATTCTCGAAGGAAGCAACATGCCTGAAGAATGCCTCCGCCGCCTGCTCGTGATCCCCTTGATGGGCCGCAACATTTGGCACCTTGTAGTGTCGGATGAAATGCTCTTCGCTGGTGAAGTGAAAATCGAGATAGCCCTCGATTTCGTGTAATAGAGCGGCCATTTCGCCCTGGGATGTCTCCGTTTCGATACGATCAAATAGCCCGTAGAGATAGTCGTGTTGAGCGTCCATCTCGGGGATACCGAGACGTGGTCTTGTATTCGGTCCTTTCATGCCGCCATCATCCGATAACCCCCTCTCGCCGTCAAACTCAGACCTGGGCAGAGGCTTTCAGCATTCACGGTTGGAGCTCACGCCCCCACCGGGCTTGCCCCGGTGGAGCGGTGATTTGCGGCTGTTGGGAAGCCATGAACAAGAAACGAAGAGCCCGAACAGGATCGATAAGAGTGCAGAGCCCCCTTGTCGCTCGATACGGGCTCGAAAAGTTACAGCACCCGGCAGTAGTGAGTATCCAATCATAGCTCCACCGGGGCGAGCCCGGTGGGGGGCCGCGTTCCGCTTAACTGAGTGCCAGTTGACTAATGATGGTATGGGGCTATACTGGCGCGCCAATCAACCAAGGACACATATATGAGCAAGCAAACGAGAATTCTGGCCACTGTAGTCGCAACAATAATGATGGTTGGAGCGGCCTTCGGTGCAGAAACGGAAGTCACCGTTTCACTGTCTGACCTAGTCACCGTACAGAAATACTATCGAGCCATTCACATCATGGCGATGCTTCTGGTCGGTTTTGGATTCCTGATGGTATTTGTCAGGAAGTACGGGCGTTCTGCCCTCACGGCGACCTACCTTCTCGTCAGCGTCGCAATCCCGCTGTATTTTCTCAAGGATGCCAGAGGAATCATGGGACACTCCGGCTGTGATATCGACAGGCTAATCCTCGCTGAATTTGCGGCTGCAGGTCTGTTGATCTGCGCTGGTGCTGTTCTGGGGCGCCTGAAGCTGATTCAGTATATCGTTCTCGGGCTGCTCTTTGTTCCCTGCTATGCCATGAATGAATGGATACTGTTGGATGCTGGTCTCAGCATGATTCCCAAGGGCGCCTTTGTTGATACGGGCGGATCCATCGTCATCCACACCTTTGGCGCACTTTTCGGAACAGCAGCAATGCTGTCGCTGACAAGTAGGAAGGCGTTTGAAACCGAGATCGAGGCTGATGCCACGAGTGAGCGGTTCTCCTTGCTGGGCAGCATGGTGCTGTGGGTCTTCTGGCCCAGTTTCTGCGCAGCCCTTGTGGCACCGGAAATGCTGCAGCAGACGATCGTCAATGTCATCCTCGCCCTCTGTGGTTCAACTGTAGCAACCTATGTTGCTTCGCTGATCCTGAGAAAGAAGGTGTCAGTTGCTGACATTGCGAATGCAGCGCTTGCCGGTGGTGTGGCCATTGGCTCTACCTGCGACAAGACAAATGCGTCAGGTGCTTTCGTGATTGGAATACTCGCCGGAGTCCTATCCACATTTGGTTTTGCCGTCATTCAAGAACGCCTCCAGAAGGTCCTCAAGAAAGTGGACACCTGCGGTGTTCTATACTTGCACGGTCTTCCTGGCCTACTCGGTGGTTTTGCCGCGCTATTCGTCGTCAGCGGGATTGATGCCGGGGTTCAGGTCAAGGGCATTGGTATTACCGTTGCCCTGGCAGCGCTGACAGGTCTTGTGGTTGGCAAGTTGGTCTCGTTCGTCGGAACGCTGCCGGTGCCCTACCAGGACGATGCTGAACTTGACGTCGAGTAGCGGCGCAACACAGGCATCCCGATTCTCGGCAGCAGGACGGAACCGGCCCATGTCCTAGTGCCATTCTGATATGTCCCCGTTCTCCTACACCGAGCAGAGCAACGCCATCAGGTCTCCGTTTTTGATGGCGCCGATGGAACCGGTGGGGCAGGCGATTTCGTCGAAGGTCTGGACGGTATCGGCCTCAACTCCCGGTTGATAGACGGAGACGGGGACAGGTGTGCGCGTGTGCTTGCCGGTCGCAATCGGAACGGGATGATCCGGCAGTACCGCCGTGGCAATTTCAGGCCCGATCGCATCCAGGACGCGGCGCACGACGCGTTTATCGAAGTCCTCGATCGCTTTGATCTTCAGCTCCAGATCCTGGGCGTGCGAGACTTCGTCAACGGCTTCAACGTGCAGGAAGACGAAATCATGTGTCCGCAGTGCTTCAATGGCGGCATCGGCTTTGCCCTCGTAGTTGGTGTCGATATAGCCGGTTGCCCCGGGGACTTTGATGACGTCCATCCCCAGGCAATGTCCGAGCCCATTGATGACGTCAACGGCTGAAATGACGGCACTGCGCGCGATGCCGTATTTATCTGCCAGCGTCCTGATGGCACCGGCAGAGCCTCCGCTCCAGAGCCAGATGGCGTTGGCGGGGGGGCGTCCCTCGGCAATCGCTTTCTGGTTGATTGGATGGGATTCCAATATGGCCGCCGCTTTGGCGGTTAGGTCGTTCATAAGATCCACTGTGGCTTTGCTACCAGGATCCACGGGGCGTGGCAGGTGCTCTGCAATGGGATTTCCTTGATTGTCATCCGGCTTCTCGGCTTTCAGGTCGGCCGAATAGGCGTCTCCCGAGAGTATCATGAGGTTCCGGTAGCTGACTCCGGAATGGAATTTTACCGATTCAGAACCCAGTGCCCCGTTCAGCGCTTCAATGAGTGCCTCGGCATCGCTCTGTTCGATATGTCCGCCCGAGAAATCGGTCAGAATGCCATCGACAACCGTTGTCAGGTTCATTCGGAATGCAATATCGCCAGGAGCGAGTACAATCCCCTGGCCTGCAGCCTCGAGAGGGCCACGTCCACAGAATTCCGTTGGCAGATGGCAGCCCAGCACGGACATATTGGCCACATCGCTGCTCGTGGGAAATCCCTCCGGGAGTGTAAGGAGTGTTCCGCTTCTCCCTTTACGGGCAATGGAGTCCATGGCCGGCGTGTTGGCGACTTGAAGAGGCGTCTTGTGTCCGCGTGATGCGATGGGTTCATCCGCCATCCCATCGCCAAGAAAAATAATGGTTTTCTGCCCCGTCTCCATACGATTTCCCGTTCGTAGGCGTTCCTCTATTCACACCACTCTTCTAAGTGAAGAGCACATCATGAGCGAAGAGTCTATCGAAATGCGAAGGTCCAGCACAAGTTGGAATTGCTTAGGACGTTCCCCGGTTCGTCCCGCTTGTCGCATGAGATCCTTTGGTCCGCGACGTTCGTCGGGATGCGAGCACTGCGCTCAGGATGACAGGTGAGTCATAATGACCCTTCTTCCGCCTTCTGAACCCAATGTGGGACATAGTGGCGCTTTTTGTTGTTGGGTATCATCTCCGTCATGGTTGCCTGCAGATTGTGTAACATGCTGTACAATAGCCAGTTAGGTATTCCGGTGTGAGTGGGTGTTGCTGTCTTGGCATAGGCATTGCTAATAGAAGGGCACGACAAAAGTTGTCGATTTGGATTTGAAAGGAGAAATGACATGTCAAAGGTACTTGGAATAGACTTGGGTACGACGAATTCGTGCATGAGTGTAATGGAAGGTGGAGAGCCCGTCGTGGTTCCCAATGCTGAAGGAACTCGCACGACCCCTTCGATTGTGGCTTTTGCAAAGAACGGCGAACGTCTGGTTGGTCAGGCTGCCAAGCGTCAGGCCGTTACGAACCCAAAGCACACGGTCTTCTCGATCAAGCGCTTCATGGGCCGCAAGTATGATGAGGTTGCGCATGAAATCTCGTTGGTTCCTTACGAGGTCGTGAAAGCGGCCAACGGCGATGCGCACGTCAAGATTGATGACAAGACGTTCTCGCCCCCGGAGATTTCGTCCATGATTCTCCAGAAGATGCGTGCGGATGCCGAGGAGTTCCTGGGTGAGAAGATCTCTCAGGCGGTTGTTACCGTTCCGGCCTACTTCAACGATAGCCAGCGCCAGGCCACAAAAGATGCGGGCAAGATTGCCGGCCTCGAAGTGCTTCGTATTATCAACGAGCCGACGGCGGCTTCCCTGGCCTATGGCCTTGATAAGAAGAAAGAAGAGAACATCGCGGTCTACGATTTCGGTGGCGGCACCTTTGATGTCTCCGTTCTCGATATTGGTGATGGCGTCTTCGAGGTGAAGGCCACCAACGGTGACACGCACTTGGGTGGAGACGATCTGGACCAGGCTGTTATCGACTGGTTGGTTGACGCGTTCTCCAAGGAAAACGGTATCGACCTCTCCCAGGATAGCATGGCCCTGCAGCGCCTCAAGGAGGCCGCAGAAAAGGCAAAGTGTGAACTCTCGAGCTCGCAGCAGACCGATATCAATCTGCCGTTCATTACGGCAGATGCCAGTGGCCCGAAGCACTTGAATGTGACGCTGTCCCGCTCGAAGCTTGAGCAGCTCACCGAGAGTCTTGTAAGCCGCGCTTCTGACCCCTGTCGTGCTGCGATGCGTGATTCTGGAGTTGGCTCGGTTGATGAGGTCATTCTTGTGGGTGGCTCAACCCGTATGCCCAAAGTCCAGGAGATGGTTAAAGAACTGTTTGGCAAAGAGCCGCACAAGGGCGTGAATCCAGACGAGGTGGTTGCTATTGGCGCGGGTATCCAGGGCGGTATTCTCGCTGGCGACGTTAAGGATGTGCTTCTGCTCGACGTGACCCCGCTTTCGCTGGGCATCGAGACTCTGGGTGGCGTTATGACACCCTTGATCGAGCGCAACACAACGATCCCGACGAAGAAGAGTGAAATATTCTCAACGGCGGCTGACAATCAGCCCACGGTCGAGATTCATGTGCTTCAGGGCGAGCGTAAGATGGCTTCTGACAGTAAATCCATCGGTCGCTTCCATCTTGATGGCATCCCCCCAGCCGCCCGCGGCGTCCCGCAAATCGAGGTCACCTTCGACATTGATGCGAACGGCATTCTCAATGTATCGGCCAAGGATCTGGGCACCGGCAAGGAACAGAAGATCACGATTACGGCATCCAGCGGTCTTAGCGACGACGAAGTCAAGACGATGGTTGATGATGCTGAGCGCCACGCCGAGGAAGACAAGACGCGCCGCGAAGCGGTAGAGACCAAGAACATGGCGGAGAATGTTGCCTATCAGACCGAGAAGCTCCTAAAGGAGCAGGCTGAGAGCATAGACGCCGAGAAGAAGACGAAGGTCGAGGGGCTCGTTGCTGATTTGAAGAAGGCCATTGAGTCGGATAGCACCGATGAAATGAAAGCGAAGATGGAAGTGCTCAACACCGAGATGCAGGCTATTTCCCAGGAAATGTATGCGAAGGCTCAGGCGGCTCAGCCTCAGGATGGTGCCGATGGCTCCGCTGGAGAGGCTCCCTCGGATGCGCCGAAGGAAGAGGCAAAGAAAGACGACGACGAAGTCATCGACGCTGACTTCGAGATGGTTGACGACGACAAGAAGTAGCGCACTGTGCGCATTTTACAACTGATGGGCTCGCACAACGCGAGCCGCAACACAAGGAGAGGGTGAAGTACATGAAGATCAAACCATTAGGTGATCGCGTTTTGGTCAAGCCGGCAGGCGTGTCCGAAGAGAGCAAGGGCGGCATTATCATTCCGGATACAGCCAAAGAGAAGCCCCAAGAGGGAACGGTTGTCGCTGTTGGCACAGGCAAACTTGATGACAGCGGTAAGGTCATCGCGTTCAACGTGAAAAAGGGCGACCGCGTGTTGCTGCCGAAGTACGGCGGAACCGAAGTTAAGATTGACGATGTCGAATACCAGATCGTACGTGAAGACGACATTCTCGGCGTGATTGGCTAGTCATTGTTGCGCGTGATTTCACGCCAACCCTATTGAGATAAGAAAAAGAGGAGATTCCCGAAATGGCTGATGGAAAACAGTTGAAGTACGATGCCGATGCTCGGCAGGCCGTTCTGGCCGGTGTTGAGAAGTTGAGTCGCGCTGTCAAAGTGACGCTGGGTCCCTGTGGACGTAACGTGGTCTTGGACAAGAAGTTTGGTTCCCCAACGGTGACCAAGGACGGTGTTACGGTTGCAAAGGAGATTGAGCTTCCCGATCCGTTTGAGAACATGGGCGCACAGATGGTGCGTGAGGTGTCAAGCAAGACGAGTGATGTGGCTGGTGATGGAACGACGACTGCGACGCTCCTGACTGAAGCCATCTATCGTGAAGGTCTCAAGAACGTTACGGCTGGGGCAAACCCCATGAGCCTGAAGCGTGGTATTGATACTGCAACCGGTGTTGTGATCGAGAAGATTGCAAAGATGAGCAAGCGTGTGAAAGAACACACAGAGATTGCCCAGGTTGCAACGATTTCTGCCAATGGCGACACCACGATTGGTGACATCATTGCTGACGCCATGGACAAGGTTGGCAAGGACGGTACGATCACGGTTGAAGAAGCCAAGACGATCGAAACGACGCTCGACGTGGTTGAGGGTATGCAGTTCGACAAGGGCTACCTTTCCCCCTACTTCGTGACGAACGCCGACAGCATGGATGCAATCCTCGAGGATGCATACATCTTGATCCACGAGAAGAAGATCTCGAATCTTCAGGATCTGCTGCCCTTGCTCCAGAGCGTAGCAAAGACTGGCAAGTCTCTGATGATCATCGCTGAGGACGTCGAGGGCGAAGCCCTGGCAACCCTCGTGGTCAACCGTCTCCGTGGCACGCTGTCCTGCTGCGCCGTCAAAGCCCCGGGCTTTGGTGATCGTCGCAAAGCTATGCTGGAGGACATCGCCGTTCTGACTGGTGGTCGCCTTCTTACGGAAGACCTCGGCATCAAGCTTGAGAACGTGACGCTGGAAGATCTGGGTAGCGCGAAGCGCATCACGATCGACAAAGACAGCACCACGATTGTCGAAGGCGCAGGCAAGACCTCTGACATCCAGGGACGCGTGGTTCAGATCAAGCGTCAGATCGACGAAACGACATCCGATTACGATCGCGAGAAGCTCCAGGAGCGTCTGGCAAAGTTGGCTGGTGGCGTGGCTGTCATCAACGTTGGTGCCGCGACTGAGACCGAGATGAAGGAGAAGAAGGCTCGCGTTGAGGACGCACTGCACGCAACCCGCGCTGCTGTGGAAGAGGGCGTTGTTGCCGGCGGTGGTGTTGCGCTGTTGAATGCTCAGAAGGCACTCGACAAGGTTGAAGCCGAGGGTGATGAGGCCGTTGGTGTCGAGATCATTCGTGTAGCGCTGGAAGCTCCTCTGCGTCAGCTCGTTGCCAATGCTGGTATCGAGAGTGCGTTGATCGTTGCTGAGGTGAAGAAGAACCGCTCAGCCGCGTTTGGCTACAATGTGGCTACAGGGGAGTTCACCGACCTGATCAAGGATGGTGTTCTGGATCCAGCCAAGGTGACGCGCTCTGCACTGCAGAACGCAGCGAGCATCGCCGGTCTTCTGCTGACGACCGAGTGCATGATCACTGACCTACCTTCCGATCCTGCTCCTGCTATGCCTGACATGGGCGGCGGCATGGGTGGCGGCATGCCTGGTGGCATGGGCGGTATGGGCGGCATGATGTAAGTTAATGGGTTGACTTCATGAAACGGGGCGCATATCATGCGCCCCGTTTTATCTTTCTGGGAGAAGAACATTGAATATTGAGCTTATTGCCGCCGCAAAAGAACGCGTTCCAAGCATTCCAGTCCTGGTTAACATGGTATCGAAGCGTGTTCGCCAGCTTCAGGCTGGTCATCGCCCGCTTGTGAAGCCCAAAGTTGGTGAAGAGAAGACGGATGTCGCGATGCGCGAAATCGGCGAAGGCAAGCTCATTGCCGAGATTGATTTCTCCGACGCTCCCTCGCTTGGCGAGTGAGACTAATGGCCTCCGGCGCTTCGAACATCGCCTCTAACCGTAAGGCCCTGCACGACTACCACGTTCTCGAACGATTCGAGACCGGTATTGAGCTGCGGGGGACTGAGGTAAAATCACTCCGCGAAGGCCACGTCAGCCTTGTGGGTGCCTTCGCGCAGATCAAGAATGGCGAAGTGTTTCTCGAGGGGATGACCATTCAACCTTACGAGTTTGGCAACCGTTTCAATCACGATTCGGACCGCCCTCGCCGCCTCCTGCTCCACAAACGCGAAATTCTGCGCCTTAAGGCGGAGTCTGAGCAGAAGGGCCACTCCCTAATTCCCCTGCGGCTCTACTTCAAGGGGCGCAATGTCAAGGTGGAGCTGGGCTCTTGCCGAGGCAAGAATGTGGTCGACAAGCGTGAAACTCTCAAGCGCAAGACAGCCGACCGCGAAGCGGGACGGGCAATCGCGAATGCACGCCGCCGATAGAGAAGCCTTGATTCGGGCGATCCTGCGCGTAATACTCTGATATCAAGAAGGAGACCTTGCTATGCCTCTAGGAATATTATTTGGTGGGACACCGGGTCCCTTTGAGATCTTACTGGTCCTATTTATCATCCTGTTGCTCTTCGGGGCCAAGAAACTCCCCGATCTTTCTCGCGCACTGGGCAAGAGTCTCAGTGAGTTCAAGAAGGGACGCGAGGAGGGTCTCAAGTCCGCTGAGCCCCCCAAAGCGCTCGATCCTGAAAAGGACGAAGCGCCAGAGAAGAGCGATTCGTAAGGATGCCTGAGGGTTCCTGAATCGGGTTGCCTCTACTTCGGCTCGACAGCGGCTGGAGCCTCTTCTACAGCTTCCGTTACCTCAGGAGCCTCAACGGCTGGGAGCGTGACGACGGCGGGCATTGCCTTGGTCGGGCTCACTTCGGCGGCGACAGCTGCAGGTTGTGCCTTCATCTCGATTCTGTGCGTGATCTGCTCAAGCAGGTCCTCCGCGCGATATCGTGACGGGTTTTCGGCATGGTCCGCGATGAAATCCTCGTAGAGCACTCTCGCTTCTTCAAATGCTCCTAGCTGCTCAAAGCAGCGTGCCTCTCCGAAAACAGCCTCTGGCATCAGGAAGCTGTCCGGGTACTTGGTGGCAAAGGCCGCGTAGGCTTCGGCCGCCTCCTGAAGCGCGGACCCAATATTTCGCGCTTCGATACAGAAGATGCGGCCCAATTCAGCCGTGGAGACCATCCCGTCCTCCGCGTATGTCTCAATGAACGCGTCGTATTTCGTCAACGCCATCTCGTAGTTTCCATTGTCGAAGTAGAGCTTGGCAACGGCGAGGAGTGCGGCGGGGGCGGTATCGGTATTTCCGAAACGATCAAGGATGCCCTCGTAGTCGGGAATGGACGTGGCGGCGGCAAGCTGACGTGCAGCCTCCTCGGCGTGTGACTGCTTGCGGCTTGTGTAGAGTTGGAAGCCGGCCACCGCAATCATGAAGACCAGAAGAACGGTTACAACGGGCTTCCCATACGTCTCAATGAGCCGTTTGACTTCAGCCAGTTCATCGTGGCGATCACTGTGTGGCGTCGTTTCTTCCGGAGTCTTTGGTGTTTCGGTCATGGTCCCTCTCAATTTGGCATCAGAAAAGAGCAACAGTTTATGCTGTTCGCACCGCACAAATGCAAGGCTAAACGCGTTTCGGAGTTGACACCTGATGCGGTCGATTTGACACTGGGACGCAACTCAGGAGACTATCATCATGCTGAAACTTGGTGTCAATATTGACCATGTAGCAACGTTGCGTCAGGCGCGGGGCACGGACTATCCCGACATGACGGCCGCGGCGCGCAGTTGTGAGGCTGCAGGTGCTGAGGGGATTACGATCCACCTCCGCGAAGATCGTCGCCATATCCAGGATGCGGACGTCTACACACTCCGGGAGCGTTTACAGGTTCCGATGAACCTGGAGATGGCGAACTCACCCGAGATTGTTGGGATTGCGTTGGACGTGAAACCGCACGAAGTCTGTCTTGTTCCCGAGAAACGCGAAGAGCTCACGACCGAGGGCGGGCTGGATGTTGCAGGGCAGCTCGATGAGCTGCGCCCGACGATTGAGTCGCTGGCTGCGGAGGGGGTGAGCGTTAGCCTGTTCATCGACCCTGATCCCGCTCAGATTGAGGCTTCTGCTTCCCTGGGGGTTCCCTATGTTGAACTCCACACCGGCACCTTCTGTGACGCAGAGGGCTCGGTTGCCGAGGCCGAGCTGAACCGGCTCATCGAGGGGGCTCGATTGGCATCATCAGCAGGGATCAAGGTGAATGCGGGGCATGGCATCAACTTGGACAATATTGCCGGCATACTGCACATGCCGCACCTGGATACGCTCAACATTGGCCACAGTATTGTGGCTCACGCCGTCTTCGTGGGTCTGGAGAATGCAGTGCGCGCGATGATCGCGGCCATGGGTGCGTACCGTGGAGGCGAAGCGTGAGCTGCGAGCGCATTCTCGGAACGGGCATTGATATCGTCGAAAACGACCGCATTGAGTCGATGATCAAACGTTGGTCCGAGCACTTCCTGGATCGGGTTTTTCTGCCGGCCGAACAGGCCTACTGTCTTGAGAAGGCCCGTCCAAGCCTCCACTTGGCAGGGCGCTTTGCTGTCAAGGAGGCGGTGTCGAAGGCCTTTCGTACGGGCATTGGCCCCCGTTTTGGGTGGTTGGATCTTGAGGTGGAGCGCAACGCTGAATCGGGGGCGCCGTCGATCAAGTTTCATGGCAAGGCCGCCGAGTTTGCCGAGGAGCTGGGGGTGTCCCGCATGATGATCAGCCTCGCCCACACGCGACACTACGCCGTTGCCAATGCCGTCCTACTCGGTGAGTCATCATCAGGAGTTGATTCATGAAAACCGTTCTGACTGCTGAGATGCAGGAGCTGGATCGGCGCACGATCACCGAGTTTGGTGTGCCTGGAGAGGTGTTGATGGATCGTGCCGGCTACGGCGTTGCGGATGTGGCGCGCCACCTTGCCCGGACTTGTGGTTTTGGCGATGTCCTGGTTCAGCTTTTCGCCGGCCGCGGCAACAACGGGGGCGATGCCTTCGTTGCAGCACGCTATTTGAAGAAGATGGGTTTCGAGGTTGAGGTTTTCTTTGCGGGGGAGGCGTCCGCCGTACGCGGTGATGCGCTAAAGCACCTGCTTCAGATGCGTGCAGATGGCATTGAGCTGCGCGAGCTTGCAACACTCGACGAGTGGGGCCAACTGCAGGCGACGCCGCAGGCGGCGGGGGATATTCTGATTGATGGACTTCTGGGAACCGGAATCACCGGGCCTGCACGCGGGCCGGTTGTCGGTGCCATTCAGGTGATCAATACTTTTGCCCGGCGGGGCCTCGTTGTTGCGATTGATGTGCCTTCGGGCCTAAATGCAGATTCTGGCGTTGCCGATGGTGACGTTGTCGCTGCAGATGTCACCGTTACGATGGGCATGCCAAAGCGGGGCCTACTTGAGCCCTGTGCTGTTGATGTTGTGGGCAATGTTGAGACTATCGACATCGGGATTCCCGAGGCGCTGACCGATCCGATCCGGTCGCCGGCTGAGTTGATCACGATTGAAGATGTCAGCCGGGCGCTTGGGCGCCGGGCGCGCACCTCGCACAAGGGCTCGTATGGGCACGTGCTACTGGTCGGTGGGGCTCCGGGCTACGCCGGGGCGATCGCCATGAGCGCAATGGCCGCTGTCCGCTCTGGAGTTGGGCTTGTCTCTGTGCTAACGCCTGAGAGCGTGACGGCCGTGGTTGCCGGACTGGTTCCCGAGGCCATGGTTCATGCGGGAGAAGCCAATGCCGCCGGAAGCCTTTCGGCCGCTGCGCTCAAGCCACTCGAACATGAGCTCAATCGTTTTGATGCCGTCTTGATCGGGCCGGGCATGACAGCTCATCCGGACACGGCGGTTCTCGTTGGGGAGGTTCTGCAATCCGAAATTCCTAGCGTCATTCTGGATGCCGATGCACTCAATGTTCTAGCCACCACCCCGGGGCTTATCCCGGCGGATCGTGAGGGTATCATTCTGACTCCGCACCCCGGCGAGATGGCGCGCCTGTGCGAGCGCACCGTTGCGAGCGTCCAAGAGGATCGGTTTGCCGTGGCGCTCAGTGCTGCAGAGCAGTTTGGCGCGACCATTGTGCTCAAGGGGGCAGGCACCGTGGTGGCCGGGAAGGACTCGCCGCTTTGCGTGAATCTTGCCGGCAATCCCGGTATGGCAACAGGAGGGATGGGCGATGTGCTTGCCGGGCTGATGGCGGGACTGGCCGCCCAGAACATGGCCCCCTTTGACGCTGCGCGTGCCGCGGTTCACATTCATGGTCGTGCTGGTGACGCGGTTGCCCGGTTGACGTCCCAGGCCGGGATGGCAGCAACGGACGTGATCGACGAGATTCCCCAAGTCTTCCGCGGCATCCTGGGACGATAGCGCTCGGCTGCTTGCAGAAACCGATGTAGGAGTATCCCCCGTTTTGAGGTGCCATTCGTCAAGAGCACCTGTAAACACAAGGCTATCCTGCTTTTGGGAAATGAAACGGGATAATTGTCTCGCGTGTGCTTATCATGCCTCCGCAAGGGGCCGCCAATGATAGCTATGGATGCTGGTGGCGGGATGGGGGGTTGCCAGGGCGGCTGCATAGTTTGGGGAAACGGTGAGACTGTGGAAACGCCACGGGTTGCCATCGGGGCGGAGCGAAACGGGGGCTTCTGATTCCAGCGGTACGCTGAACGCCTTCAAGGAGATGGATAGTCCCTTCCCCAGGGCCTTCACGTAGGCCTCCTTCCTGACCCACGTTTCATACCCGCGCGCCAGAAGCCAGCGCAACACTTGTGATATGAAAATGGTCACACGGTAA
>JABGOW010000066.1 GCA_018645275.1 Verrucomicrobiota bacterium | reverse complement strand
GAGGCCTCGGCGCTCTACAGTGATGTTTCGGCACAGACCGAAAGCATGGCAAAGATGCTGCCCTTTAGTGGACCTGAAAGCACAGTGAAAAAGGAAGACGTACCCGCATTGCTGGAGTCAGCAAAACGCGCTTATGAGTTAGAGACGAAGGCCATGGCGATTATCGAGCAGGCTCTGGAAGTTTAGCGCCGAAATGGAGTCCCTCGAATACCCGGCGGCGTTTATGTACGCAATCGCAACAGGCATTCCTCCCCCGGCAAGCGTCAATCCGGACACTACCAGCTCCGACACACGCGCCGCAACCGGTGAAGTCCCTCTATCCTCGATCTCAAGCCATTCGGAGCTCCAAACATCATCACCCCGAAAGAAATACTGACAAACCACCAGAAAAACAACACGCAACTCACCTCTGTTCGCCATCCAGGGCAAAACACTGGCCGCAATGATGTCAGTGATTTGCGGACCCGTTTATTATGAGGGGAGTGTACTGGTTCGGACGAAATGAGAGGTCTATTGACACATCAAGAAAGTAATCTCAGCGGTTGAGCTCCGTCGCAATGCCATCGGCCCACGCCTCGATCTTGTCCCACTCCCGGGCGTCCTCAAGCGGCGCGTTTACTTTGGTCATCATCCACTTCTCGAGTCCACCCATCTTTTCGAGTGAGACGGCGCCTGCGAAAACTACTCGGTCCTTCGGTGCCAGTCGATCAAGTAGATCTTTGGTCGAAGCTGGACGGTGCCATCCATCGAGTTCACCAGGGCTATCGCCCTTCGTCGTGGGGCCGCTCGCGAATAGCCAGATAGGTTTCGCTTTCAGCACGTGCTCGTTTTTCTGTAGGAAACTGCGCATCCCTTTGCGCATTTTGCCTATATAGACGGCGCTTCCCGCGACGACGGCATCGTAGGGAGCGACATCTCTCACCTGCTCAGCGGAGAGCGATGTGCAATCGAATCCCTTTTCCGTCAGGGTCTTGGCGATACGCTCCGCAATCTCCCGAGTCGCACCGTGTTTGCTCGCGTAGGCAACCAGTACACCGTTTCCCATGAGCAACTCCTTTTGCGCAGTGTGTATTACTATTGTAACAGATCATTCGCGCCTTCGTGTCACCTCTATGCTCTGTTAGGCGGCATACATCATGTGGATTGCCTCAGTGGCAGCGGACCTCGCTCGAGAACAGATTCTGCTCTTTCAGCAACTGCGGCGAGGTCTCGATCATTGCCTGTCCAGACGTTCCAGCCAAAATGCGCTGCCGCGATTTGGAGTTCGTAGCAGTGATGACGGAGCGGAGCATCGATCAGGTCAGTTTCGCTCAAATCAGGTGCATGAAGTGTTCGCCGCCACAAATCGGCTGCCGCTATTCCGGGATGCCACGGCCCCCAGAACGTGCACCACGCTATATCGAATAGGAAGTCGCCACGCACCGAGCACTTCCACGAGAAAACCGCGGTCACACTCGTCCCATCCTTGGAGATCAGTACATTCTGGTGGAGCAAATCCCCATGTACAAGATCGCGCCGCTCTGGGCAACTTGGCAGAAGCTCTTCGATGCGGGATTCGCAAACTCGGAATATGGCATCAATCGGGCGGTTTTCCGCAAGCCTTTCGCGCCACCCGCTGACGGTTGAATCGGGCTTGTCGATCAACCCGCCTCGCAGAAAATCGCGCCAATTCGGCCCCGCGGCGACATCTTGCCCGTGCCAGACTACCGCATGATCTGGCGTCGACGGGACTGCACGCAGCGCCGCCAGCAATCGCGCCATTGCACGCCCGACCGCTTCGGCATCCTCCAACGATGCATCCTCGACAAACCGTCCGTAATGACGCCGTGAGATGGCGTACTGGTGGCCCAGCGCCTCACCCACATCGATCACCTCAGGTACGGGTAGATCAGGGGCTGTGAACTGCGTCGCCGCGGCATCGATCGCAAACCCATCAGCCATATCGCTGAACCGCAACACAAAATCATCATCACCTGTGCGGAATGTATACGCCGCGGACCAGAATCCACCAGAGATTGGAGCGAGTTCTGTCGCAGCGCTGTCGTATCGATTTGCTAGCCAATCAGCAATTTGGGCTATTGTAAGCTGTGGTTTCTGGCTCATTGTTGTTGTCATCGGTCCCATTATGCAGCCATGTAGGGGTGTTGGCCAATGACGCAATCAGGTATTCAGGTCAGATGCGCGGCAACGAGTGAGATAGGTGAGCGGGTGGATGGGTATGTGAAAAACGCCAATCATCTGATACTGTAGACTACTGAAGAAGTAGCCTTTGGTTCGCAGCATGAGGGCACAGCACCGGTAGTTGAATGGAGGAGTGCATGAACGTCATAGTCATTATGTCGGATTCGTTTAGACGAGACAATCTAAAATGTTATAATCCGGAGGCGGTTGCGATTACGCCGTGTCTCGACAAATTCGCCGCTGAATCGTACGTATTCGATCGGGCGTACTGCGCGTCTTTCCCGACGGTGCCGAACCGGTTTGACCTGTTCACCGGCACCCACTGCTTCGTTAAGCAGGACTGGAGCCCGTTGCCGTTTCAGGAAATCGTCCTCTCGCAGATCCTCGGTGAGACCGGCTACCGGTCGGCTCTCATCGCCGATACGCCCCACATCCTCCAGCACGGCTTCAACTACGAGAGAGGATTCACCAACTACCAGTGGGTGCGCGGTCAGGAAAACGATAAATACCGGAGCTTCCCCGAATCAGTGGAGTACCCCTGCGATCCGGCGAAACTCAGATCGCCGGCGGTCAACATGGCTCCGCATCTGCGCAATGCCGCTGCACGCCGTTCAGAAGAGGATTACTTCGCGCCTACTACCATGAGAGAGGCCTGCTCGTGGTTAGAACACAATCATGACAAGGACGACTTTTTCCTCTGGGTGGATACTTTCGATCCCCATGAGCCGTGGGATCCGCCCGACTATTACGTGGACATGTACAATCCAGACTACATCGGGCAGCGGGTGACCTACCCGCAGTATCATCCCATCGGATCTCTAACCGACGAGGAACTCCACCATTGCAGGAGCATGTACTTCGGTGAAGTAACCATGGTAGACCGCTGGATTGGGCGCCTCCTGGAACAAGTCGACTATCTCGGTCTCCGTGAAGATACAGCAGTGGTTTTCATGTCGGATCACGGATTTCTCTTCGGTGAGCACGGATTTATCGGGAAGTCGTTTATAGGAGATGGGTATTTCGAGTGTCTCAGGCTTTACGAGGATATCATCCGGCTGCCCATGATGGTCAGGATGCCAGGTCAGACTGAATCGGTGTCGGTGCCCGGGCTGGTATCGTCTACGGACCTCGTTCCGACGGTTCTCGATATGCTAGATCTTACCGACAAAGCCGCCGAAGGCGGTGACACCCTCGTGCAGACGCTGCAGTGCGGGTTTGTCGAAGCCGATCACTGGTCTCTGGATATTGATAGTCTCCACGGAAAATCCTTCATGCCCCTTATTCGCGGGACCGCCGATAGGGTACATGACATGGTGGTGAGTTCGTTCCCGTTGACCCACGGCACGCCGCGAATAGACAAGAGCGTCATCACTACCGATAAGTGGTCGTTCCACGTCAGTGGCAAGGTGGCCGATCAGAGCGCTGAACTCGATCTTCCGGCGGGCTTGCCGTACAGTGACGCTCCCTCGGACTATCATCCCGGCGAGCGAAAAGCCGCGTTGTTCGACCTAGAGTCAGATCCTGGCCAAAATGAAAACGTCCTCGCGGACAACAGAAAGACGGCCGATACGCTGCACGATGCGTATGTGCAGTCTCTCAGGAGATGGGGCCTATCGGACGAGCGTCTCGAACTCAACAAGGAGTACGAGAGTTGAGTCAAGACGGAAAGACAATCACGTTTGTAAAAAAGGTACTCGAGGACGGATCGGACTGCCCGAAGTGCCGGCAGGTAGTCGAACTGCTGGAGAAAGCAGGATTTGCGAATTCCGTAGACCGGACAGTCATCGCCGATGTCAAAAATCCGTCCGGTGAAGGGATGAAACTTGTCAAGCTCTGGGGCATGAAACGGGCCCCGTTTTTCATTGTTGAGCACAACGGTTCGCAGAAAGTGTACCAATCGGCCTTGGAGTTCATTAAGAAGGAACTGGCGTAGATCAAATTTGGCAGAAGATGTCGATCAAGCCGCCGGGGATCTCTGCCCGGTCGGCCGCGATGACGAGGTCGTGGCCCGAGAACATTCCGTGCCATCTCCCGGCGAGGTCCATGGAAACGTGGCGCGGCACGGCTGTGGTGTTCTCGACGACCAGGTATGCGGGTGCCCCGCTCTCGCCCAGCAACACCTCCACGTGCACATCTCCCGGGTGTTCCTGCCGCAGATTCAGGCGCGGCGCGACGCCGGCCTCGTTGAACACGTGGCGTGTCAAGAAAGCCGTGAGGTTTGAAGGCGTCTTCTCACAGCCGGTGCCAAGCAGGGTTCCCGCGTACCAAACCGCGCCGGCGCCAAGACGCCGGTGCATGATGCAATCTTCGCCGGGCAGGGCCTCGCCAACTGGCGTCCAGTCGGATCCCTCAAGCACCGCGTATTTCTCGGCGCCGGTCAGAATCTCACCATCAACGAGGCGAATCGGAAAGAACTGTCCGCCGCTGGTACCGTAGGCGGACAGGGCCTTCCGTACGTCGTCGTTCGCTTCACCGGAGTAACCACCGGCGCTTCCGAGCCCCAGATGGTGTGACGACAGTGTTTCAACTTCCCGGAGTCCCCATTTTTCAGCCAGCCCGCAGCCGGGCAGGACGCGGGAGTGGCGGTTGGTAGCAGCATTGTAGCCCCCCAAGTGGGCTTCGCAGACAAGCGTCCCGCCACCCCGAACCCAAGTATCCAGCCCCTCAGCTTCCTCGGGTGTGAGACAGTAACACGACGGCATGATGAGCAGGCGCAAGCCGTCGGGCGCGCCGGCTTCCAGATGCTTTCCGCTAACGTACCG
>JABGOW010000159.1 GCA_018645275.1 Verrucomicrobiota bacterium | reverse complement strand
TGAGATAGGCTGCCTTGCGCATGAACCGATGGCGATAGCGTTCGCCTCGATCTTCGCGGAAGTTCTCTGACTTCGTGGGGGAGGTGACCTCCGAGAATTCACTGGTCAGGCAGGCATCCCACAAACGGAAACGCTTGCCGGCTTTGGCGTTGACCGTCCACTCATCCTGAACATCAAAACAGTAGCAGGTGCAGCAGACGATATTGCAGCTTCCGCAGGAGAAGCAGTCCTTGGCCAGTTCCTCCCAAACGGGAGAGTCAAAGGATCCGCGAACCTTCTCGCGGATCTCAGCGGACGTTCCGTTGAGCTTTTCGGGGCAGTTCTGCTCGGCGGCTTCGTTGACTTCTTTCGCTGCCGCGATCTGTGCGTCGGTCGCATCGACGAAATTGCCGATTTCGATGAGGGCATCACCTTTTGGGGTGACCGTCTCTACGACGTAACCGTCTTCGAGCTTCGTCATGAACATATCGTGTCCGCTCATGGGGCGGTCTGCGTTCATTGTGCCGAAGAAAGCGTGTTTGTAGTGGTTCTGGACGCTTGAGCCGATGATGGTCGTCGCATTGCGATAGGCCATGTAGTTGTTGTCGACCTTGCGGTCCTGATAGAAGATGTCCGACATGTCGATACCCTTGATGTCGTGAGGGTGGGCACCCAGCAGGATCTGCTCTTGCGGATCAAGGGTAGCCTTGAAACCTGTTTCATCAAAGGTGATCAGGTCCTGCTTCGTTGGGAAGAATGCCTTCTTGGGCGGCAGGATTGTTGTGTCGTAGTCGAGGCGAAGATCATCGACGGATTCAAGAGTCTCGAACACGAAACGTGAACGATTGGCAACCGGTGCGATGACCGGACACTTGGCCATCAGGCCTTCGACGAATGCCTTAAGGTCCTGGTCTGCCAGGAAGTAATGCTGCATCCTATTTCCCTTTCTGCTCGTAGTCGTTAACGATTTAACGAATAGGGACGATGCTATCATTGGTTTAAGGCGCGATGCAAGTAATCTTGCCCGTATTTGAAAAAAGATCCGGCAAATTACACCATAAGTGTGGGTTTGGTGAGCAGATGGGGTGAAAGTGGAGCAAAACAGGGGTGCAGCCGTATTAACGTATTAACGAATAGGGTGACGTCCGAAAGCACTTCGAGGTCAGTGGAGCCCCCCGGCGTTGTTCCTCCGCCAGATGATACAGGAAGGAAACTCGTCTTATCTCCAGATTTTCAATCTTAAACTTTCAATCGGAAAGTGGATCGAAAATGTTAAGGAAAACAGGAGGTGTCAGGCTAGATAGTCGTGGGTGTCCGCCGTTCGAATGAGCTCGCTGTAAGCGCCCCCTTGATCCAGGAGCTCTCCGTGGCTCCCCTCTTCGAGAATCCGGCCATCTCCGATCACCAGAATGCGGTCTGCATGCCTCACGGTGGAGAGGCGGTGGGCGATGATGATCGTGGTGCGATTCTGGATCAGTCTGCCGATGGCGAGCTGAACGACTGCTTCGGTGTGAGAATCCAGCGATGATGTCGGTTCATCAAGAATGAGGATGGAGGGGGCCGCAAGCAAGGCCCGTGTAATCGAAATCACTTGGCGTTGACCCAGAGATATGGATTCGCCCCCCTCAAGGACTTCGGTGTCATAGCCGGCAGAGAGGGCCATGATTGCGTCGTGCGTTCCGAGCTGTTTTGCATGGGTGATGACTGCGTCTCGGGAAAGGTCCGGCTGCCGGAAGCGTAGGTTGTCCATTACGGATCCCGAGAACAGAAAGCCCTGCTGCAAAACGATGCCCATAGTGGCGTGAAGCTCTGACTGGCGGTATGCACGCACGTCATGGCCGTCGATGTGCACCGCTCCCTCTTGCACGTCGTAGAAGCGTGAGATAAGAGAGGCTATCGTTGTTTTCCCCGCTCCCGTCTTGCCAACCAGTGCGACCGTTTCTCCGGGAGTTATGTGCAGATTGAAGTTGCGTAGAATCCAGGCACTACTGGTTTCATAGCGGAACGAGACGTCTGAGAACCGGATGCTCCCTTGCATCGCCTTCAGCGGGAGCGGGTTCTCGGGATCGACGACGGTGGGTGGCATGTCGATGATTTCGAAAACGCGCTCGGCCGCTGCCATGGCCCGTATGGCCATGCTGTAGATTTCCACGATCATGCGTGTTGGCCAGAGAATGACGTTCATGTAGAGAACGTAGGCGACAACGTCTGCCGTCGTCAGTGGGGTGGCGAGCCACGTGACATTCGGGTGCTTGATGAGCCATGCGGCGAAAGCAACCACCATGGTGATATTCAGCACCGAAATGAAGTCCAGCGAAGGAAGAAACACGGCGTCGAGTTTGGCGGAGCGGATCTCGGTGTCGTGGTTCATCAAGTTGATCGCATTGAAGTCCTCCAGATTGCGCTCCTGGCGAGAGAAGGCCTGCACAACACGAATGCCGCGTACGGCTTCCGCCATATTGGCAACCAGGCGGCTGTTCTGTTCACGTGCTGAACGCTGGATACGGGTCATGTGGTTCTTGTACTTCGCCGTCGCGATCAGAACCAGTGGCATCATGATGGCGGCGGGCGCCAGGAGAATGGGGGCGATGCCTGCAATTCGGTAGAGGGCTGAGATGGTGATCGTGACGAACACGCCCAGCATCATGAGGGCAAATGTCATGAACTCCTGAAGGATGGCGAGATCTCCGGTACTGCGTGCTACAAGCCATCCTGTTTTGTGTTGATCGAAGAACGATTTCGAGAGGGTATGCAGCTTGGCGAAGAACTGTTTGCGCACGATTGCCATGGCTCTATTGGTGGCAAAGATGGTGATGACCCACTGTAGCCAGCCGAAGACGCGGTTGATCACGCACATGATCGCGAGGGGGACCAGGGCGAGCGCGATAGAGCCCTGCGTCGGGACGCCCCGTCTGATGAGACGTGTGGCTTCATGGATGACCTGCATATCGGACCAGGCGCAGATGCAGACCATGATGAATCCGACAAACACCAGCCACTTGTATCCCCCGAGCGAGGCAGCCATCCGCAGCATGAGGCGCATCGAGAGCGCGCGTTCCTGGGCCTCTTCCGGATCCCGTTTTTCGGATGTTTGCTCGCTGCTCATGATTGCATGACCCTGCTGAAGGCGGTTCCAGGGACGTTGAGTTCGTTGGGCGTGCCCGATTCGACAATGCGTCCCTGTTCCACAACATAGACGCGATCTGCGCGCTCAATGCTGGAGAAGCGGTGAGCGATAATGACACTGGTTGTCGTTTCGCGGAGTGCGATGAGACCGTCCTGAATGGCCTTCTCCGTTTTGGTGTCGAGGGCTGATGTGCAGGCATCCAGAATGAGGAAATGGGGCTTGCGCAGAATGGCCCGGGCGATGCTGATGCGTTGGCGCTGCCCACCAGAGAGCGTCACTCCCCGTTCGCCAATGACGGTGTCGTAGCCTTCGGGGAGCGACATGATGAAATCGTGGATCTCAGCTATCGAGGCCGCATTCACGACATCCTCGAATCGCGTTTCGGGTTGGCCGTAAGCGATGTTGTCGCGGATGGATGCCGAGAAGAGGAACGTGTCTTGAAAGACGAGAGAGAACTGATTTCGAAGCGCATCCAGGGGATAGCGGCGAATGTCGCCGCCATTCAGGAGCACGCGCCCCTCTTTGGGATCGTAGAAACGGCAGAGCAGGAGTGCCAGTGTGCTTTTGCCTGCTCCTGTGGGTCCCACAAGGCCAACCGTTTCGCCGCGTGAAACCGAGAGCGAGACATCCCGCACCGAATGACCGCTATCGCCGTAGGAGAAGGTGACGTTCTCAACTTCGATGCACGGGCCCGTTTGCGGAATACTCTCCGTTCCACTGTCATCCAGGTAGGCGTCGGAATTTAAGAGTTTCCCGAGCCGCTCTGCGGTGATGGTAAACTGCATCATGATGTCGATGGCACGCGCAAGCCCCCAGCACCTCATCCGGATCCCGCTCTGTAGATAGAAGACCAGGAAGAGGCGACCGCTCGTCAGTTCCCATCGCCCTGCCTGCGCTTCGAAGAGTGCAACAGCGATTACGAGCGGTATCGCGAACATCATGGTCCATATCAGAGTCTGGCTCAGGCATGAGGAGAAGAGCCGCTCCTGAAGCTGGGCCTTGTGGAGTGCATCAACGCTTTGTCCGTAGACGCCCTCCTGCGAGCTTGCGGTACCAAAGCCCTTGACGACAAGGTGCCCCTCCATGTTCTCGGTGAAGATCTGGACAGTGGCGGCATAGCGCTGTTTGGTCCGGGCGTATATCGCATGGCCGTACTTGAAGAAGAAGCCGATGCCACCGGCGCCAATGGCGAAGAGTCCAAGCGATGCGAGGGCCGCGCGAGGGCAGGTCACGAACAGGATTATGTAACTGATGAGCACGTATGTTAGAGACTCAAGCAGCAGCATCAATCCGCGCTGGAAGAACATGTTGGCGTAGTTGACATCCTCGACGACGTTGGAGATCAGGGTTCCGCTGTGGGACGCATCATGATAGGCGAACGACAGGTTCTGCATGGTGTTGAAGATGCGGCTTCGCAGATCGAAGAGCGCCCCCTGGCCAAGTCGTGTTTGCAAGACAGAGCGCGCGTAGGTTGCGCCCCACCTTGCCGCGGCAATGGAGAGGAGTGCCGCGGGTATCAATACCAGTCGTCCCCGGTCGCCGGATAGAAACGCAAGCGGGACCCTGAAGAGCAGTAGTGGATTCCCCTCGATGGAATCGATGTAGAGCTGCAGGAGTTTTGGAAAAGCCAGTTCGAGCGCGTTGAAAACGACGACGGTTGCCACCGTCGAGACAAAAAGCCGCCTGCGTGGTCGCAGGCAGAGCCTCAGGACGCTGATTGCGTGTTGGAGTGGCGACATGTCTTGAAGGTAAAGCAGAAAGCAGAAAGCAGAAAGCAGAAATGAAGGGCGGGTGTAGGGCTTCTGGCTGAAAAGCGGAAGTTGAAGTGGGGGAGCCTGAAAACAGAACGGCTCCCCC
>JABGOW010000217.1 GCA_018645275.1 Verrucomicrobiota bacterium | reverse complement strand
TGACGAGATTTCGCCCGCAGATCTTCTCCAGTTGGTAGTAGAGTGTGAGGCGTGTTCGTACGGCGATTGGCGCGCAGAGGAACATCCAGCTCAGCACAGCCAGCAGGTTTCCTAGAAATAGCCCCCCCACAACATCAAGTGCGCTGACTCCCGCTGCCACAAACAGCGGCCCTATCATCAGCTCGGTTCCGGCGCAATGCTCGCCGACATACATGCCGACAAACGCCTTCAACCCCTTGGTCTTCGAGACCGGAACCGGTTCCCGTTCGAACTCATCATGTGAGTGCTGTTTCTCGTTCGTCTCTTCTGTCATCGTTTGCTCCTCGCTGTGTGTAGGACTCTATCAAAAATCTAGCCTGCGGCGACCTGCTGGCGGTAAGACTCCACTTCCCAGTTCTCGATGAACTCTCGGGCGTCGTCGCTCATGTCGTCAATGCCGCCGAAGGCTGCCGCCAACTTTAGAACTTGTGCCCCGTCCTGCGCCAGCACTAATGCCAAGTCGGCGTTCTTCTGTGTTGTGCCGATGCCATAGATACGCTGCCCGGCGACAACGACCTTGGGTGCGTATCCACGCTGTGCGGCATAGGTCGCAACCTGTTCCGCGGTCAGCGGTGCATCAAACGGAAAGGCGCGTGCGTAAACCAGGTGGTCCGGTGTTATTGGGCCGGGCGTATAGTCAAAACGTCCTGAGGATACGATGAACGCGGCATCACTCCCCAACAGCTCGCGAATCACGGCTTCGGTATCCGGCTCCTCTGGTGTGCTCTCGATCGATAGATCGGGCGAGATGCCTGCAGTCGCGTACTCAGATTCCAGCGCGCTCATCACCTCTGCATAGTGTGCACGAACTTGCTCTGCACTGTTTCCAGCAATGAAGATGCCGTGATTCTTCAGCACAAGCACATCCGGCTGTCGCCCGTGTTCTCTCTGGTAGGCTTCCATCTCTTCTTTGACGGCCATGCACAACGTGTAGCCGGGGTCAATATAGTCTACCCACAGCGCATCAGGGAAAAGCCTGGCGCAGACTGCGGCGCCCTCCTTTGCGCAGGTCATCCCATTCACCAGTACGGGATGCGTGTGCACGACGAACTCGGCGTCGAATAGGTTGTGCAATGGTGCTTCAACCGAAGGACGTCCGGCGTCGTTAAGCACGGCGGCTGCCATCATGTCGCGTACCAGGACTTCACGCTCTGATGCCTCGTCCGGCGTCTCTGCACGGTACAGCGCGTCGACCTTCATTCGGTCCATGGAGACAAAAGAATCTGTGGTGAGCCCGGACAGCGTTGTGCCTGATGGTTTTACCCAGAGTGTTTTGGCATCCTTTACAGATGTGTTTCCGCCACCTCCCTTTACGAAGTCGTCTGTTCCAAACTCATGGGAAAGCGCAACGATGGTTTCTAGATTTGTCATAAGTGCCTCTAGGTTCTCGCAGAAAGAACGTCTGCTTCGTAATTTTCCATGTCCGCCAGCCAGTCGGCACCGATCGGGACGTTGGCGTTCGCGCAAAGTTGGTCCCAGACCGCGGCGAAGGGCATTGACTTGAATTCCTCCATCAGTGCCAGACGCTGGGCGTTCTTACCCTCAGCCTCGTAAGCCTGGAGCTGCGAGGTGGGGTCGAGCAGGGCGTAGAGAATGCCCTTGCGCGCTGCGCGTGTGCCGGTGACGTAGGCGCCGATGCGGTTGATTGAGGCGTCAAAGAAATCGAGCGCAAGCACGACGCGGTCCCAGACGTTGCCGCGCTGTATTTCAAGAAAGACGCTCTTGAGGTCGTCGTTAAAGAGCACGACATGGTCCGAGTCCCAGCGGATCGGGCGGCTCACGTGCAGCAGGATCTTCTCCATGAACTGGAGGTGACTGGAGATTTTGCCGTGGATCGTCTCGGTAGGGTGGAAGTGGCCCATGTCCATGCAGAGTCCCATACTGCGGCTGATGGCATAGTCGGCGCAGAACTCTCCAGAGCTGACAACATATTCTTCCGAGCCGATGCCGAATAGTTTGCTCTCTATGAAGTCGACGCACTGGGTCTTGTCGACCGAGTCGTCCGCCATGATCGCGTCGTAGGATTGTGCCATGCGGGCGCGCGGTCCGAACCGGTCGGCCGGAATATCCTTTGATCCGTCTGGCGTCCACCAGTTGACATAACACGGGGAGCCCTGGGCTTGGGCCATGGCTTCGGCGATTTTGCGGCATGCCTTACCGTGCTCCACCCAGAACGCGCGGATGTCATCATCGGCATGGGAGAGGGTATAGCCATCCTCGGCCTTCGGATGTGCAAAGAAGGTTGGATTGAAGTCAAGACAGACGCCCTGTTCCTTTGCCCAGTCCATCCACTTCTGGAAGCAGGAGGCATCCATTGCATCGCGATCGACATACTCGTCAGTTTCGGAGTAGCAGGCATGGACGTTGACGCGCTGTGTGCCGGGAATCAGGGACATGGCCTTCTCAATATCGGCGCGGGCCTCCGAGCCGTTGCGGGCACGTCCGGGATAGTTGCCGGTAGCCATGATACCGCCGCCATCAAGACCCTCGGGCTTGGTTTCAAAACCGGCGACGTCATCCGACTGCCAGCAGTGGAGCGAGATTGGCAGGGCCAACGCCTTTTCAATGGCCGCATCCGTATCAATCCCAAACGCTGCATAGCGTTCTTTTGCTAGTGTGTATGCCTTTTCAACGCTCATCATTAATTCCTTTCGCTGTTTGTAGAGAAGTCACAGTACTAGGTTGTGGCACTGCCCGCCTTGACGATACAGCCATAGTATAGCACAATCGAGCCATGACAAATCACGCGATTGATACAGCCTATCAGTTGACAAAGGCAGAGTATTTCGACGACCCGACGTTGCCGCTGCAAATCTACATCCGGGACCCACAGCCACCCTTTCCTCTGCATAGTCACGGATTCGACGAGCTGGTAGTGATTCTGAGAGGGACTGCCATACACGCGATCGGGGGACAGATGTTTCCGGTTCGGGGTGGTGATGTCTTTGTCATTGCACCGCATCATAAGCATGAGTACTGCGAGATGCACGGCCTTGCTCTGGCCAACATTCTGTTTGATGCAGAGGCACTGAAAATACCGGAATGGGATATTCGGGCCCTGCCCGGATTCCACGCTCTCTTCTCTCTCGAGCCAGCCTTTCGGGCCAAGCACAACTTTAACAGCCGTCTGCAGCTTTCGGAGCGACAGCTCCAGCAGGTCAGCGAGATGATTCGCAGTCTCACCAGCGAAACGGCGCAGCGCAACCCGGGTTACCGTGTGATGGCCAAGGGGCTATTTATGCAGCTTGCGGTGTTTCTCTCACGCGCCTACTCGGCCACACCGACCGATGAGTCTCTTGATCTGCTGCGCATCGGTGATGCGATTGCACACATAGAGACAGACTTCGCGCAGAAAATGACGCTAGAAGAACTGGCACAGAAAGCGCACCTTTCCAAGCGTCACTTCACGCGTGTATTCCAAGTCTGTATCGGCCGCTCCCCGATCGAACATCTCATGCATGTACGCGTGCAGAAGGCTTCTGAGCTACTAAAGCACACGAACCGCACTATCACCGACATCGCTTTTGACTGTGGGTTTTCAGATGGTAACTACTTCACCCGCTGCTTTCGAAAAGCCACCGGCCTTACGCCCGGGCAGTACCGAACGCGATGAGACGGAAGTGCAGTTTGCCTATCGCAAGAGAAGTCTGAGCCAAACTTGCTACACTCCAATTCACGGCTTAGTGCTACTTCGCGCAACTCCCGGTTTTTTGGATCGACGCGCAAAACGATGTATCAGGGGCTAGTAATGATGTACTCTGGCATTTGATCGTGTGGTCCTGATCGTGATATGAACTACGTTGCAGGATGAGAGAGGGTGCGGCGGCTAGGGCTATGCTTGGTGAGCGATCCGGAAGTTGTAACGGAGGCGTTGCAGTCCGAGCGCAAAAGTGAATTACGTTGAGAGAGCAGTGAAAGTGGGCATATGAGCAGTGCGATTGATTTGAATAGTGCCGGGCTGATTTCGCTTGATGCGTGCAGCGATGGTGGATTTCGTTGTGGGGCGGATGGTGTGGAAAGCATCTACCGGACGGGTGACGGGAAGGTAGAGTTTGTCCAGTTCAAGGACCGGGCGGTTGCCTACGTGGCGTCTGCCATGGGCTATCCGGCCTACTATCCGGTGCATGACGTCCGAATCGAGAAGCCCTTAAAGGCGGTCCTGATGGATCTGGATGGCACGACGGTGCACAGTGAGCACTTTTGGATCTGGATTATTGAGAAGACCACGGCCAGCCTGTTGGGCGATCCGGCATTCAGACTTGAGGCCGCCGATGAGCCATTTGTTTCCGGCCACTCTGTCTCCGAGCATCTTCAGTACTGCGTTGGCAAGTATTGTCCGGACAAATCGGTGGAAGAAGCACGCACGTGGTATTTCAAGCACACCCACCATGAGATGAACGAAATCATGGAGGGGCGCGGTAAGAAGGGCGCCTTCACGCCGTCACCGGGTATCAAAGAGTTTCTTTATGAGCTCAAGGCGATGAACGTGAAGATCGGCCTCGTGACCTCCGGCCTTTACGAAAAGGCCTGGCCTGAGATTCTTGATGCGTTCAAGACCCTTGGCATGGGGGATCCGGCGGAGTTCTATGACGCCATCATCTCGGCCGGGCATGCGATTCGTCCGGGAGAGCCCGGGACGCTGGGTGAGCTATCACCCAAGCCGCATCCCTGGCTCTATGCCGAAACGGCCCGCGTCGGACTGGGGATTCCGTTCGAAGAGCGGCACCAGGTCGTGGGCATTGAGGACAGTGGCGCCGGTGTGGTGTCCATCCTCCTGGCCAGCTTTGCCCCGATTGGCATTGGAGGCGGCAACATCATCGACAGCGGCACCCAGGGGCTTTGCACGCACTACGAAGAGGACTTCGAGGGCGTGTTGAAGCGGCTCGCATAGCCGTCAGTCCAGAGGTCCCGCGTGGGCGTCTCTGGGTT
>JABGOW010000143.1 GCA_018645275.1 Verrucomicrobiota bacterium | reverse complement strand
CGTGAGGTGATGAGCGTCGTGGTATCGGCCGACACGCCGGATACGGTTCTGCGGGAAGTTACGGAGCAGGTCCGCGATGCCCTGATACAGTCCCCGGGTATTACGCAGGTTGAACTCTCCAATGTCAGATCCCTCGAAATTGCCATTGAAATCCCCCAAGACCGGTTACGCTCCTATGGACTAACCCTTCAGGACGTGTCTGATACGATTTCCCGGGCTTCGGTTGAACTGCCGGGCGGGGGAATGAAGACCACAAGTGGAGAGATTCTTGTTCGTGTCCGGGATCGTCGTGACTACGGCGAGCAATTTGGCCGGATCCCGTTGATCACAGGCGCAGACGGTACGCAGGTGCTCTTGGAGGACATCGCCACGATCCGGGATAGCTTTGATGACTCCGACAAGTTTACGTTCTTCAACGGCAAGCCAGCCCTAACGATGGACGTGTACCGCATTGGCAAGGAGACCCCGATCACGATTGAGGAGTCCGTTCTTGAGGTGCTCGCCGACCTGGATGAGACTCTACCTGAGGGGATCGAGACGACGATCTGGAATAGCCGTGCGGACATGTTTCGTCAGAGGATGCATCTCCTCCTTCGGAATGGAGCGCTCGGTCTGATTCTTGTCTTTTGCGTGCTCGGATTCTTCCTTGAAATGCGTCTGGCGTTCTGGGTTATGCTGGGAATTCCGATTTCGTTTTTGGGGACTCTACTGTTGATGCCCGCAATGGGGCTGAGTGTCAGTATGGTTTCCATGTTTGCATTCATCCTTGCCCTTGGAATCGTGGTAGACGATGCCATCGTGGTTGGTGAAAACATCTATCACAACCATCAGGATGGGATGCCATTCCTGAGAGCGGCCGTTGTTGGCGCGCGCCAGATTGCCATGCCGGTGACGTTCAGTATTCTCACCAATATCGTGGCCTTCATGCCGCTCTACTTTGTGCCGGGCGTGATGGGCAAATTCTTTAAAGCGATTCCGATGGTGGTTTGCTCGACATTCGTCATTTCGCTGGTCGAAGCGATGTTCGTGCTTCCCGCGCACCTGGGGCATCAGCGTGACATCAAGAACCCACACGCCTTGCACCGTCTTCAGCAGCGTTTCGGTGGGGCCTTCACACGTTTTGTCCGGGAGCAGTACGGCCCCTTTCTTGATGCGGCCCTCCGTCGCCGGTACCTCACTGTCTCGATTGGCGTGTTTGTGCTGATCGTGACGATCAGCTACGTCAAGAGCGGGCGGATGGGATTCGAACTGTTTCCCAGCGTGGAGTCCGACGTTGCGGTGTGTAGCTTCAAGCTTCCCTATGGAGCTCCGGTCTCGGATACCCGTTCCATTCACGACCGAATTGTCGAGGCGGGCTATGCCCTGGTTGAGGAGATTGAGTCGGAGTCCGGAGAGCCCCAGATTAAAGGCTGCATCTCCAACATTGGTGCGGGAGGGCGCGGGGTCACGGGTGGCCACAGCGGGACGATCGCCTTCGATCTTGTGGATGCAGACGAACGCCCTGTGTCCACCAGTGAGTTTGTCGAAAGGTGGCGCCGGGAGACGGGACCCCTTGTGGGGGTAGACACCGTCCGCTTCCGTGCGGACAGCGGGGGACCGGGCGGTGGCACGGATGCGTTGACCGTCGAACTCTCACATCGCGACATCGGCGTGCTTGAGCAAGCCAGTGAAAGCCTGGCCGAAGCGCTGGGAGAGTACTCCATCGTCAGCGATATTGATGATGGCTTTACCCCTGGCAAGCCACAGATCGACTTTATGCTGAAGCCAGAGGGTCGCAGCCTCGGGTTGACCTCGGCAAGTGTTGCCCGACAGGTTCGGAGTGCCTACTACGGTTCAGAGGCTATTCGGCAGCAGCGCGGGCGCAATGAGATCAAAGTCATGGTTCGCCTCCCTGCTGTTGAGCGCGAAACAGAATATAGCTTGGAAACCATGATTGTGCGTACGCCATCCGGTGCTGAGGTACCGTTGCGCGAGGTCGTCAACATGGAACGCGGCAGGGCCTACACCTCGATCACCCGCCGCAACAGTCGCCGCACGGTTACGGTATCTGCCAACGTGACGCCCAAGAGCAAGGCGGACCTTGTGCTTGCCGATATGACCTCAGAGATGCTTCCTGCGCTGATCGAGAAGTATCCCGGGCTCTCCTTCTCGTTCGAGGGTAGACAGGCAGACCAGCGCGAGAGTGTGCAGGGCTTGATCAAAGGATTGCTGGGTGCAATCCTGTTGATCTACATCATTCTTGCCATACCGTTCAAGAGCTACAGTCAGCCGCTGATCATCATGGTCAGTATTCCCTTTGGCATTGTCGGTGCGGTCATTGGTCATCTGCTCATGGGTTACAGCCTTAGCGTGATCAGCATCTTCGGCATTGTCGCGCTTTCGGGCGTCGTGGTGAACGACTCCCTGGTTCTGATTGACTTCTTCAACCAGAAGCGAAACGAAGGTATGGGAGTGCATGATGCCCTGGTGACAGCTGGCATACAGCGCTTCCGTCCCATCATTCTGACGACACTCACGACATTCGGAGGGCTGTTACCGATGATCTTCGAGACCTCCCGCCAAGCACGCTTCCTGATCCCCATGGCCATCTCCCTGGGATTCGGCATACTGTTTGCCACCAGCATCACACTTCTGCTGATTCCCTCGCTCACCATGATCCTCGAGGACCTTGGTAAGCTCCGCCGCCGCTGCTCCACGGCCTTGGCGCCACATGCATAGCGCGAGTCACTCGATTGCCTCGGGCGTCCGTTGTCAATGTCTCGCAGGTTATCACACTCGACAAATCGCTTCTAACAGAGCGCGTCACGAAGGTAAACCAATCCGTGATGAAAGAAGTGGACGATGGTCTCCGTCTCGTGTTGGACATCTGACAGAGAAGGCATCTTGTAGGCTATACCATCATCGCAACGTGGTGTTTGACGGGAATGTTCCGAGTGTTCCTGGAACTTGTTATGACTTGACGATTCCCAACACAAGATCCCAGCGCAAGCGCTATTCCCCGTCTAACATGGCTTCAGGTGCACCCTCGTCAGTCGGTCTAACGGTCACGGTCTCGGCATCTGCCTCGTCCGTGACAGGAGCCTTGGTTTCCGTCTCGATAGCGTCGGCCTCTTCTTGCTCCGGGGGATGGGGGTAGGGGGCTTCGGCGATGTTGGCCTGTGCTTCTGTCCACAGCGTTTGCCAGCGCGCTTCGCATCCTGCCCGCCAGGCGTCAGTGTCATCCTTGCCGATCGCGGCAGTGGCCGTGTCCCCCACACCTTTGGCGGCGGTTGAGGCGGTGTCGACAACCGTGTTCACCCCTTCGCTGACGGTTCCAACGGTGGCCGTCTTGAGTCCATCTCCGATTTCACCGAGATCGGCGGTGGCAACGCCTTTGGCCGTCTTGTAAACGCCCTTTCCCAGGCTGCCTGCCATTTTGAAGACGCCCTTTCCTGCCGAGAGTGTCGTCTTGGCTGCCGCTCCGGAAACCTCGACACCCGCGCTTCCAACATCGGTGACAACCCCACCCACGAGGGCACCTGGCCGCCCCACGAGGTTGAAGAGCGCCGTGGACTTGTCAATGACCGGTTCAGTGGGTGTGCCGCCGACTGCGAATGGTGCCGTGTTGTCCTCGGTCTTCACCTTCGCCCTGCAGTCCAGGATGTCGACGGCCATGGCGAGGTCGACATAGGCATCCACGCAGGATCCGCCCAGCGTTCCGGCCACACCTGTAGGAACCACCCCACCAAGCGGGTCGAGTTCGAGCCCCACGATTCGGACTGCAGCGACCGTGCCCGGTGCGTTGGTGCTGAGCGTGCCAAGCCGACCCACGATTCCGACGAAGCCATCGTGCATACCCTCTTGTTTCAACACAGCCGTGAGTTCGAGCGTACTGATGAGCTCCTCTGCGGTGGAGGAGGGATCGAAAAGCACGTTCGTGGCTGAGAGATTGCACTCAGCGATATGTGCAATGAGCGGAGGGTCATAGGTGAAATCGCTATAGGAGACTGAAAGGTTGCGCACACGAGTCTGTTCAACGGCGATTGCCGTCGCGTTTCCAGAGGGGGTGGACGGTTCCAAATCAGTTTCTGCAGGATCAGCTTCTGGAACTTCCGCTGGGGCGTTTGTGTCGCTTCCCCCCGCGAGCGTGGCAACATTCAGGACACCGTTCGTATCGCGGATGATGTTTATTTCGAGGGAATTGATCGTGACAGACTCGACTGTCAACGGTCTCCGCCACATGCTGGGAACATTGAAATCAACGGTCGTGCTGCCAAGCGAGAAGAGCGGTCCGCCCTCAAACCCTTTGGGCTGATCAATCCTGATGCCGCTTATGGACATGCGACCGCGTGTTAGGATCATGTCGAGACTATCAACTGACGCCTCGGTCCCCAGGATCCCCGGCAGTATATGGTTGGCTACTGCGATGCCCACCACCGGGATGGCAACGCGAAGCACGATCAGGATGCCCGCAATCCAGAGTAGGAGTTTTCCAAAGAGACGACATTTGCGTTTTGGGGATTTCATAAGGCGACTTGCTCTCTTTCTTCTCTCTATCGTATCCGGCGACGCCAAAGAATGATGCCATTCTCTGTGCCTGCTGCCAATACAATCGATTCTTTTGCGAGATGCTTCGGCAAGCTCAGCATGACAATTCACTAGGGAATTCGCCCGCCCCAAGCGTGTGGCAGAGATGCTGCGTCCCGACGCACGTCGGGATCGGCATGACACACAACGCTAGAACATTGTCATCCTGAGCTTGCGAAGGATCTCATGTTCCACTAGCCGACAAAAAACGGGGGAATGTCCTGTTCGGCTAGCCTGATGAGGGGAGATGATTGATGCGGTTGGCGGCACAGGCGGCACCGAAGCCGTTGTCGATATTGACGACGGAGATGCCGCTGGCGCAGGAGGTCAGCATCCCTAGCAGAGCGGCGATGCCCTGGAAGCTGGCTCCGTAACCCACGCTTGTGGGAACGGCAATAATGGGGCAG
>JABGOW010000084.1 GCA_018645275.1 Verrucomicrobiota bacterium | reverse complement strand
CCCAAAACTGTACCACGCAGGCTTTCGGTGCAAACGAATATCACGCAACACTCTGTCCAACGCCAATCAAACCAGACCCTGGAGAATCTACGCCGATTACGCTACTGGATACAAATCCTGCCCCGCTAGCTGTTGATACTAAGGGACTTGCAGCAATGCGAGTCCTTTTTTTATTGCAATAAACATGGGACACGAAAAGATCCGCAAGCTCAAATCGTCGCTTGCACAAGGCTACGCGAAGCTTCCATTCGTGTTTGTCGTCTATCTCAGATTGGCGGTGATCCAGAGATCTTTGCGCTGGCCTGTCTTGAGGGACCACTTCTGGGTGGCACGGCCCTGGGCAACGCCGGTGATATGGATGGAGGCCGTGTTCGGCTTGCTCGTGCCCTCGTTGAGCGCTTCCACGGTGACGCGGTATCGTCCACTTCTGGGCAGGTTTAGCGGGATCGAGGTGCGGTTCCTGACGAGCCGTACGCGCCGGCCCCGATTGCGGTCACCATTGAGGTAGATGAGTACCTCGTCGCCATCTATGATGCTGCCGCTGTCCCACACCTGGAGATGGATGTTGCGCTGGTTGACTGTCACGGCGGTGAAGGTTGTCTGCGAGGGCGTATGCGTGCGCCGCTGCTGGTGCTGCGCCGCACGCTGGCGTGCCCTGGCATCCGCGGCCCGTTGAGCGGCGGCTCTTTCGGCGGCTTTGCGAGCGGCTTTGGCGGCGGCTTCTCGCATGGCAGTCAATTCGGCCTGGTCCAGTTGCACTGGCGGGAGGCCGTAATAGATGAGTTGGGCGAGATGCTTGCGGTCAGAGTTGGTGGTCAGCTTGGCTGCGAGGCTATGCTTGGCCACGCGGAAGGCAGTGGCCGGCGGCATGCCCTTTTTGCTGGCCTCGATGAACAGCTTGTAGAAGCCCGCTTGCCCCCGGGCCATACTGCTGAAGTTGGAGTAGGACATGCCCGAGTGCCCGATGAAGGCACGACAGCCCTTGGCCATGCAGGCCAGCGCGATACTGTTGCTGGTGGTTCGTCCCATGACCTTTGCGCCGTAACACGCGCCCGACATGACCACCTCGGCCTGCTCCGCGGCGGCTGCGGAGAAAGCGGGAGGGTACTTCCTGCCCTTGATCTTCGGCTCGCCGGTATACTGGCTACCGTCATCAGGGCCGCCGTGAAGGATGAGGTATAACCCTCCCCCACGATAGAATCCGCGCGGGATATTTCCGAGCGCGTACGGTTCGCTCCAGAAGAAGTTCTGGCCACTGCGAGCGGGGTTCACCAGGCCCACGAGGTCGTCGGCTGTGGGACGACGGAAGTTGGCCACGCACCCCAAGGATCGCAACCGAAGCGGTTGACGTGACTCCTGAACCCGGTAGAGCACGCTGGACGGGTTGTTGATGATGTCGGGGTCGTCTGGGATTCGCCCCACATCCATGTCGGGCAGACAGAGGGCATCCTTGTCCGTGTCGCCATAAAAGTCGTCGCCGAAGATCGCGTCCTTGTCACCGTTCTTCCCGTAGCACGGGTTCTTGCGCGTCACAAATGGCACGACATCGCCGTTGCCGAAGATGAAGATCGAGTTGTTATGTCGCTTCTTGAGCCGGGAGCGGATTTTCTTGCGGATGCTGTTGGCGTTCTGGCCTTCGCGCGAGGTGTCGTAGATCGTCCCGAGTCGCTTTAGATAGGCGTGGAGCTGGTTGAACGCGGCGGGGTGCTTGCTGCGAAGGATGGTCAGGTTGGTCACCACCAGCACGGTCGTGGGGCCTTGGACCCCGGTCCCGGGCAACTGAGCCACCCCCCGGCTTCCACCACCGGCAGGCGCCCTGGTTGCAGGCACAGGTTTCCATGGAGCAGCAGGGCCTTGTCCGCCCCCCCAACCCGCGACACCGGCGCCGCCGGGGAAGATGGCCTCGCCCACTGCGGCGCCCGAAAAACCGGTGCTGAGTTCGATCGACACGCGACCGATCTGGATCAGTGTAACTCTCTGGCCGCCCCGGGTGATCGGTACGCCTCTGGAGAACACGCGTACGAGAACTTTGATCCCGGGCAGCGGCGACCCCTTAGTGAGGGTGCTCTGCTGTTGCCCAAAGAGCCCGGCGTAGGGCTGGCCAGGCGTGGTGAGGCCCGCGACGAGTTCGTCGATCCGCGCCATGCCCTGGGCCTCGGTCAGCGGGGTGGCCAGCAGGCCGGGCCTCCCGTCGTCCACGGCGATTAGCATGGAGACCGGGAGTGAACTGCGATACCGTCGCTGGCAGCCCACGATCGGCGCCAACGCGATGAGGATGACACACAAGCTCAGCAGAAGTCGGCCCGTCTTGCGGCTGTCCGTGCGTTCTGGGCAACTCATCTCGTTTGTGGAGCTGCGATCGAAAACTGCAGGCGGGAGGGTCCGGACAGCGGACATAGCCGTAGTGTCGTGGGAAAGCGAGCGTTTATTAGCGTTAAGCAACATGATACCACTCCAAAAGTGACAGGAAATTTGATTCCGCGTGACCGTGCGTCGATGGCCCGGGGGTGAAGGGTTAGGGGAGAAGGGGAACGTTCGGCGCATCATATTCTCCTTGTTTCAGCGTCCAGTGCGTTGACGTTATCCGATTCTGAAACTTCTCAAATTTGCCCCGGTGCAGGAAAGGAAAGGTGCGAACGAAAATCGCTCCTGCCTCATTTCAGATCCGACCGGCGCCGGTCGAATCTGTCCGCCGCTCCACCAGGAACGACATAACACCACTTAAATGCTAGCATCGAATCCCCAGTTTTCCAGGCACAAAGCTGAAAATATGATTATTGAGACTTTGCCCCTACTACAGTTGCCGCCCGAAACCCTAGCGGGAACCCAATTCGCAATCCGGAACAATAATGCCGCCGAGTAGCCACCATATCGCCCACACGAACTTTTGCCTGGAATTATCTGAGGTGTGCCGGGCTGCGTTGGGTGTTGCTCCCCGTGCGGTGCCGTTGCGGATTTTCAGAAAGCACAGGTGACACCCAAGCCTTTCTCTTCTAACTGCGTATGTCGCCGCTATCAATCTCGCCCAGAACGCCAATCTGACGCAAAGGGGTAGGGGATTTCCGCTGTGTATTCATGCTGCCTCTTTCCTGACACTGTGGACTGATGTTTGAGCCATGGAATGCTCGTGCGATATTTCAGCTCATGATATTGCCCTTCTCGGTCAAATGGAATATCTCCTTGTTTTTTGTATGCTGTGTCGGGCTCGACCCTAGCCTTGACGAACTATAGCAAACGGTTCGAATCACGCTCCAGGTCGAGAGCGAAGGGCTTACTGAGATAATTCCGATTTTGGGCAGCAGGGGCAAATTTATTGTTATCCCTGTCGTCACAATAATTTAAATATGGTTTAGTGAAAAACCTTTTATCAGCAAACCCCTAGTAGTAAGAATTATCCAAGCGATACAAAACACCGCCTGCTTTCTTGCCGATGAAGTGTTCTGTAGCAACGTTTTTTGAGTTTGAAGGTTCGCACGGTCGGCGAAAGTCGCACCGCGTCGAAGTCCGAGGAGGTGTTTTCCTTTCTCGGTAGTGCATAGTTTCGTCGAGATGCCCTGGAAGGAGCGTCAGTCTATTATGTCATTGCGTTGGAAAATGCTAGCCCTGTTATCGGGAGTCTCGGTCCTGCTGATGGCGATGAGCGCCATAGTTCAGTGGAAGATCGTCACTCCGGGTTTCCTACAGATTGAACATGCCGAGGCGCAGGACGACGTTGATCGCTGCACCGAGGCGTTATGGGGCGATTACGAGCACCTGGCTGTACTCAACCAGGACTGGGCGGTGTGGGACGACACATACCAGTTCATGCAGGACCAAAATGAGAAATTCCAGACGACGAATCTTAACCCCACAGCTTTTACCAGCGCTCAGGTAGACCTGATAGCCTTTCTCCGACCTAACGGAGAATGCGTATGGGGTAAGACATACGACCACAAGACAGGCAATCCGATCGACATTCCCGGTTTATTGCCCAGCATCGCTCGCAGCGACCATCCGCTATTAAAGTTGCCCAATGCAACATCCGGGGCCGGTGGAGTTATAATGTCCGCCAAAGGCCCCATGCTTATTTCCTCGATGACAATCCTGACCAGCGAGGAGAAAGGTCCGACCCAAGGCGTGATGATCATGGGGAGGCTTTTGGACACAGCGGCCGTGAAAAAAATAGCTACTCGCACGCGTGTCAAGCTGTCTCTTCGCCCGGTGGCGTCCATCACGTCACAGACCAAGCAGGAAATCCTCGCTCAGTTGTCCGCGGGAGATGATAATCTTCTCCGAAACGACGGTCCGAAGAAGCTCTACGGTTATACCCTGATACGCGACATCTTCAATAAGCCTGCGTTGTTATTGGAGGCCCACCTTGACCGGAAGATCAGTCACAGCGGCGCCGTCGCGGCAAATATGGCAACGGTCAGCAGTCTCGTCGGAAGCTTAGCGATCATGGTGGTCTTGTGGATAGCGATTCACCACATGGTGATCCGCCCATTGCGAGTCATTACCAGGCACACCGGGCTCGTTGGCAAGGAAAATGACCTCCGCACTCGCCTGAACATGGTGAGAACCGACGAGATCGGCGCGTTGGCACGCGAGTTGGACACTATGATCGCAATCATCGACGACAGGCAAAAAGATCTTAAGGACTCCAACCGACAGTTCAAAGAGGCCATTGAACGCGCCAATCTATTGGCCGAGGAAGCCGCCTCGGCCACCGTTGCCAAGAGCGAATTCCTGGCGAATATGTCCCACGAAATACGCACGCCGATGAACGGCATCATCGGGATGACAGGGCTTCTGGTGGACACGGACATGACCAGCGAACAGAAGGAATACGCACAGGCGGTTCAGACGTGCGGCGACCAGCTTCTGGCTCTCATCAATGATATTCTGGACTTCTCGAAAATAGAGGCTGGAAAGCTGGATCTGGAAACGATCGACTTCGACCTCCGCACCGCGGTGGAGGACACCGGTGACATCGTGGCT
>JABGOW010000273.1 GCA_018645275.1 Verrucomicrobiota bacterium | reverse complement strand
CGAGAACTGGATATGATGGCGGCAGACCGTTCTGCCCAAGAAGAAGACCGAACGCCTCTTGCTACGAGGCGCTCTGTCTGTCGTCGTTCTACGAACTCCGACATTGTGAACAACAGTGGAATGCTCCGCATCTCGCCCCCCCCCCGCGTTTTAGATGCAGCTTTGTCGTCTACGACGACCACGCAGCACTTGAACACCTATCCGATATCTTCTCCCCGGTAGCAGCGTGCCGAAGGGCACTCACGGACATGCTCGATGAGCATCACCGCCCGCCGGTCACACCGGATGATACTGCACATTCTGCTTGTGGCAACCATTGTGACCGGACAACCCATCGGCACACCAACTGCCCCCCCGGAAGTACACCCCGGCCTGTCGGCCTCCGAAAGGAAGCCAGCCCCCCTCCGCCCGCCGCACCCCGCGGCATTTTGCGGTCGCATCCTGCGGCCCTCGCCGCCGGTCGCGCTCGCATAACGCCGTGCCATATTCT
The DNA here is from genome assembly GCA_018645275.1 of Verrucomicrobiota bacterium. GTDB lineage: Bacteria > Verrucomicrobiota > Kiritimatiellia > UBA8416 > UBA8416 > JABGOW01. Next base: position 4,501 of record JABGOW010000273.1, on the reverse strand, counting down.
TCAATCAGTCTGATCATAAGAATCAATCAAGACCCCATACCCCCAGAGCGACCTGATTGATCCTGCGTTACACTCCGGATCATTCAGGCAAGGTGTGCGCGTTGTGCACGTTCATCTATTGACCCCCTTGCGTCGACGGCCCCCAGGGGCCGGACGCGTTGCTTCTTGCTGCGGCACGCGGCTCGCGCGCGTAGGGTGCCTGCAAGAAGAAGGCGGGGGGCTCCGCCCCCTCGAACCCCCGATTTCGCGCGCGCAGCCTGCCGCCGCCGCAAATCCACAGCAAGCGCATCTGTCGAAATCAAGCGTCTATTCCTGTGTCAATCGGTCTCTCCCAAAGCGGCAGGCGTTCAAGATGCCCCGTTGTCCGCTGTGCTTCCATCGGCCGCGCGGACTGCGCAAGCTGGCTCACGCTGGGGTCGTTCCGGTCGCGTCGTCAAGCGCCGTGCCCAGAACTCCGTGGAATACGTTCTCCATCTTCACATCGGCAGGCACCTTGGCCGCCGTACCACTCTTTTCCTGCGCACGCTTCTTCCCTTGCGCCAGGTCGCCTCAGCGGCCGACAGGTACGCCTGAAGGCTCACCTCCCTTGCCCGTTCCCGCCAAGGCGGGATCGGGAATCCGCGTCTCCGCCGCAAGGCGCGTGCTACGGCATGCTCGACCTGATGCATGTGCAATGATACAAATGGGCGCGAGAAGGAATACTCATGTCTAGAACGCACACACATCTGAGCACGGGATTGCCCGGCCTTGACCACGTTTTCCGGGGGCTAATGCCTGGAGACAACATCGTCTGGCAGGTGGATTCTATTGAGGACTACCTGCTTTTCGTTGCGCCCTACGTCGAATATGCAAAACAGAACAACCAAAAACTGATCTATTTCCGCTTCGCCGAACATGCCCCGCTGATCTCGGAGGATGCAGAAGTGGATATCCGCGTGTTGCGTCCGGATGAGGGGTTCCAACCCTTCTTGAACAAGGTCCACCATACCATTGACGAATCCGGACGAGGAAGCTTCTACCTTTTTGACTGTCTTTCGGAACTTGCGCCAGACTGGTGCAGCGACCGAATGCTGGGCAATTTCTTTTCGCTGACATGCCCCTATCTCTATGATCACGCAGCCATCGCCTACTTCTCAATTCTACGCAACCGGCACTCCTTCCATGCCACACGCCCGATCGCCTCTACGACCCAGATTTTCGTGGATGCCTATCGGCACAACGATCGCGTCTATATTCACCCGACAAAAGTGCAGCACCGGCATTCGGCCACGATGCACATGCTGCACGCATGGGAGGGCGCTGATTTCCTTCCGCTGACCGAAAGCTGTGTAATTACGGAGGTGCTCAAGGATGTCCCCTGGTCCAATCAGGATTCCGCCAGCTTTCTCTCAGGGTATTGGAGCAAGGCCTTTGTCGAGGCCGAGACTATTCAGAGCGACATCGACCGTGGACTCGATTGCAGGGAGGATGCAGACCGATACTTCAGTAAGCTCCTGCGCATGCTTATCTCACACGATGAACGGGTTCAACGCCTTGCCGAGGAATGCCTTACACTGCGGGATCTTCTCGATATCCGCAAACGCATGATCGGCACCGGCCTTATAGGTGGCAAGGCGGTCGGCATGCTTCTGGCACGGGCTATTTTGAAGAAGGCAGGTCCACGATGGCACGACGTAATTGAGGCCCACGATTCTTTCTTTGTCGGTTCGGATGTCTTCTACACGTACTTGGTTGAAAACGGCTGCTGGTGGATGGCTCAGGAGAGCAAACCTGACGATGGTTCGTACCACCGAATGGATACGGCCAGGAGACGTATTCTGGCAGGCGAATTCCCTGACTACATTCAGAAGCAGTTTGCCGACATGCTGGAGTATTTCGGTGAATCACCCATCATTGTGCGTTCCAGCAGCCTGCTGGAGGATAACTTCGGCAGCGCCTTTGCCGGCAAGTACGAAAGCGTCTTCTGCGCCAACCAAGGTGGAGCGCATAAGAGATTGGACGATTTCCTATGTGCGGTACGCACGGTGTATGCAAGCACGATGAGCGAGGAAGCGCTTGTTTACAGGGAGCAGCACGGATTGGCCAATGCAGATGAGCAGATGGCGCTACTCATTCAGAGAGTATCCGGTGCTCGCTACGGCAGACATTTCTATCCGCAGGGCGCCGGCGTTGGTTTCTCCTTCAATCCATATGTCTGGCATGAGTCGATTGATCCCACCGCAGGAATGTTGCGTCTGGTTTTCGGGGTCGGTACGCGTGCGGTTGATCGCTCCGACGATGATTATACCCGTATCGTCGCGCTCAATGCTCCAACACGGCGACCGGAAGCCAACTTCGACGAAATGCGCCAGTATGCGCAACGCCGAGTAGACGTGTTGGATTTGGAAGCCAATCACCTGACATCGTGTGGCTTCCATGAGATCGAGACAGCCGGCACAGACCTTCCCATTGAGATGTTTGCTTCAGAGGACAGCAAACGGGAAAGAGAGATGAAGGAACGTGGCCGCCCACAGAAGCTGCCGATGGTGCTGACTTTCGACAAGCTGTTGACCAAAACGGATTTCGTTGAAGATATGCGCGGCATAATGGATGCACTACAGGCTGCCTACAATCACCATGTAGACATTGAGTTCACTCTCAATTTCTTCGATCCGACGGCCTATAAGATCAATATAGTGCAGTGCCGTCCGCTAGAGACCAGAGCTGTCGCCAGCATTGCCGAACCTCCCGTTGATATCTCTACTGACGACTTGGTTCTGCGTTCCAGCGGTGCGGTGATAGGTAGGAGCCAAGTTCTGAAGTTGGACTGGCTGATCTTTGTTGTTCCTGAAGTGTATAGCACTCTCCCCGACCGGGATCGCTATGCTGTAGCACGGCTGATCGACGATATCACACATCATGAACGCGTCTGTTCCGGTACCATCATGCTGATCGGGCCGGGGCGCTGGGGTACGACCACTCCATCGCTTGGCGTGCCCGTTTCGTTCATGGATATCAGTCCCGCAAGCGTGCTGTGCGAGATCGTCGCCATGCATGCCAACCTGATTCCAGACGTCTCGCTGGGGACGCATTTCTTCAACGATCTGGTTGAGAACGATATGCTCTATCTGGCCATGTTCCCCGGCAAAGAGGGGCATGTGCTCAACCGGGAGTTTCTGGACAACAGAGAATATGACCGGCTGGCTGACATAGCCCAATCCGGAAAGCCGGCATCTGAAGCCGTGCGTCTTATCGATGTTTCCGCGCTGCCGGATGACATGGCAATGGTGATCAATGCCAATACATTGAATCATCGCGTTGTCTGCTATAAAGAACGGATTACTGGCCAAGGTAGCGCATAACACCGCAACCGGCTTCAATCCCGCTTCTTATCGCGCGAACTACAAGAGAAGCCCCTGCGCTCATATCACCGGCAACAAAGATCCCGGATCGCGAGGTCATGTGGTTGTCGTTGTGCTTGATGAATCCGCGTTGGTCAACTTCAAGGCCCAGATCGGCAACCATCCGGTTCGGGCCGGGGCCGACAAACCCCATTGCCAGCAGCACTAGTTCGGCTTCCACTCTGAACTCGCTGCCGGAGATCTTTCTGGGCGACGGTCTTGCTCCGGGTTGAGCCGCAACCCACTCCACCTCGGCACAGTCGAGGTACTCGACGCAACCGTTCTTGCCTCCGAAGGCTTCGGTTGTGACACTCCAGCAACGCTGCCCACCTTCTTTGTGGCTGCTCGAATCGCGTCGCATCAAAGGCCATTGCGGCCAGGGCGTGCTTCCTGCCCTGCATGCCGGGGGTTCAGGGAGAATCTCGAACTGGCTGACTTCACGGGCGCCCTGGCGCAAGGATGTGCCCAGGCAGTCCGACCCGGTATCGCCGCCACCCAGGATCACAACACATTTGTGGTTTGCGGTAATCCTGTCGTCATGCTCAACGTGTTCGCCGGCCAGCAGCATGTTTTGCTGCACCAGAAAATCCATCGCGAAATGGATACCGTCAAGTCTTCTGCCCGGCACGTCGAGATCGCGCGGCTCGCGCGCGCCGCCGGTCAGCATGATTGCGTCGAACCTGTCTTGAAGATAGCGGTGTGAAATGTCGACGCCTATCTCAACGCCCGTCTCAAAGACAACACCCTCATCACTCATCAACGCAATACGACGGTCCAGTATGCGCTTCTCCAGCTTGAAGTCCGGTATTCCGTAGCGCAGGATCCCGCCGGGATTCGCGGCCAGTTCATAGACGGTAACGTTGTATCCAGAGCCATTCAGGATCTGTGCTGCCGCCAGTCCCGCCGGGCCCGATCCGACAACAGCCACCTGTTCTGTTCTCCGCTGAGAGGGCGGCCGCGGCGCCATGTAGCCCTCGGCGAACCCCTTCTCGATAATGGCCAACTCTATGGCTCGGATCGAGACTGGGTCGTCATTTATGCCGAGCACGCAGGCCGTTTCGCACGGTGCGGGACAGATTGCACCCGTAAACTCGGGGAATGGGTCGGTCTGCAGCAGAATG
>JABGOW010000022.1 GCA_018645275.1 Verrucomicrobiota bacterium | reverse complement strand
CCCGTGAAGCTCATCCTGCGCCGCCATGAGGACATGCGCATTACGGGCAAACGTCATCCCTATTCTTCCGACTACCGTCTTGGTTTGGACGCAGATGGCAAGTGCCTTGCTTATGAGGCGACGTACTATCAGAATTCAGGAGCCGCCGCGGATCTGTCACCTGCCATTCTTGAGCGTACCCTTTTTCATGCAACCAACAGCTACGTCATTCCGCACGTGCGCGTTACGGGGTTGTGCTGTCGCACCAATCTGCCACCGTTTACGGCCTTTCGTGGTTTCGGGGGGCCGCAGGCGATGTTTGTAATTGAGGCTGCTCTTGCGGCAGCCGCTGAGCGAATGGGTGTTCCCGCGTGGAAGCTCCAGCAGGCAAACCTGATTCGTGAGGGGGAGTTGTTTCCGTTTGGCATGCAGATGAAGGGGGACGCTGCTCAGCACGGGTTCAGTGATGCTCTGGAGCGGTTCGATGTGCCGGGCCGACAGATGGCAATTGAGGAGGAGAACAGCAAGTCGACCTTCACCAAGCGCGGGTTGGCTGTCATGCCTGTCTGCTTTGGCATCTCGTTTACAAATACGATGCTGAATCAGGCGGGAGCCCTGGTGCATATCTACACCGATGGCAGCGTCAGTGTCAGCACGGCTGCTGTGGAGATGGGACAGGGCGTGCTGACAAAGATACGGCGTATCGTGGCGACGACGCTTGGCATTCGAGAGCAGCGTGTTCGCATTGAGAGCACGAGTACGTCTCGCGTTGCCAACATGTCACCGACGGCGGCAAGTACGGCAACGGACTTGAATGGAATGGCGGCGCGCATGGCATGTCAGCTTCTTCTGGATCGACTGAAGGGCGTTGCCGTAGAACTGAGTGGTTCATCCGGCGGCCGTATCGAGGTGCGCGAGGAACAGGTATGGGTAGGGGACGTGTGCAGTGAGCTTGGGTGGGATGCACTGATCGCCGAGGCCTATCAGCGACGTGTAGATCTCTCTGCTCACGCGCTCTATGCCACCCCCGGATTGGACTATGACAAGCAGAGCGAGCAGGGCTCCCCTTTTGCCTATCATGTCTGCGGGACCGCTGCTGTTGAAGCCCGTGTGGATGTGCTGCGCGGAACGGCTGTCATCGAGTCCGTGAAGGTGGTGCACGATGCCGGTCGGAGTTTGGATGTGCTTGTCGATCGCGGGCAGGCTGAGGGGGCCATTGTTCAAGGGATCGGTTGGATGACAATCGAAGAACTGGTTTACAACCCCGAAGGGCGATTGCTCTCCGGCTCGTTGACGACCTATAAGGTTCCTGACTTCCATAGTGCGCCTGAGACGATTGAGGTCGTGTTCCTGGAAAACAGCCAGGCGCCCGGTGCCGTGATGCAGACCAAGGCCATTGGGGAACCACCCTTTATGTATGGTATTGGTGCCTATTTCGCCATTCGCGCCGCCATGCGTAGCGCGTGCGAGCTCCGCACGGATTGGATTGAGGCCCCGATGACGAACGAGCGTATTCTGGAACAGCTCACGGGGTCATGGGGGAGTTTGGATACATGAGTTTGGCCTACACCCGACGAACGGCGCTGCAGGGACTGCTTGTCTATGCGACGGGGGACACGATTGCCACGTTGATCCTGGGGCAATTCATGTGGTCGCGCCTTTTGGGGATGATGGTGGTGGGGTCTACACTCTATGCCTGGGAAGTCCCGACCGTCTTTCGCTGGATAGATCGCCGTACTGCGGCGCTTCCTCTCGGGGTGGGTCGCTCTGCGTACCGGACGTTGCTGGCCGTGCTCTACTTCAATCCTCTGTGGATTGCTCGTCACCTGCTGATCATTGCTATCGTATGCGGCAATTGGGATGCGCTTCAGTTCGGGTTGCTGCGCACCGCCTCGCTGTCTTGGCTCGTGAATATTCCCATCTCTATCGTCGGGAATGCTGTGATACAGGTTTGGCTCCCTCTGAGATGGCGTTTCTTTGGAAGCGCCATCTTCTCAGGACTGATGGCGATCTACTATGCGCTGACTGGGGTGTGGTTTGACGCCGGCTGATTCCATATGGTCTGACGCGTTGGATGCGCTCGGGCGCGGTCAGCATGTTTGCTTGATTACGATGGTGCACGCCGAAGGCGACGGGCCGAATCGGCCGGGCGCCCGGTTGGTGATGACGCAGGACGGGGTACGTGTCGGGACGGTGGGTGGCGGTGCTGCAGAGCACGCTCTGGTGGATGCGGGGCAGGAGCTGCTTGCGCGTGCACCTGCTTCGCGAAAGGCAACGCTTACGGCGTATGACCACCGGCCTAATGCGGAGCGGGATGCTTCGGGGATGATCTGTTCCGGCCGGCAAGTGTTTGCACTCCTGCGACTGACACCGGATGACGCGAAGACGCTTCGTCGCATTGTAGACGCGGTGAATACCCCCGTTCCGGGCATCCTGTCGCTCTCGGAGGATGGTCTCCTGTTTCGGGATGCGGATGCGCTTGATTGTGTTTTCGAGGGTTTCGATGCCGATGCGTGGTGCTACACGGAACGGATTGGCTCTGTAGATGGCGTGACACTCGTTGGGGGAGGGCATGTCTCTCTGGCACTCAGCCCGCTTCTTGTCTCCGTGGGAATGCGCGTTGTCGTGTTGGATAATCGTGCCGGACTGGACTCGATGGGGCGCAATCTCTGCGCATATGCGTGCCGGGTGATCGACTATGCGGATGTTGCATCTCATGTGCCTTCGGGAGACCGCAGTTACGCGTGTATTATGACGTTTGGGCATCGGGACGATGAAGCGGTTCTGAGTCACCTTGTCGGGAAGCGGCTGCGCTATCTGGGGATGATGGGGAGCTTGAGCAAGATTGAACAGATCAAGGCGAAGCTGTTGGCGCAAGGTGTCGCGGGCGTCGATTTGGATCGTGTCCATGCGCCGATTGGGTTGCCGATCGGCAGCAATACTCCGGAGGAAATAGCGATTAGTATTGCAGCCGAGATTGTTGCGGTGCGCAATGGGGTGGGTCGTTAACCCGGACATTTCGCCACGAGTGGCGACCGAAACCTGAGTTCACGCCCAGACAAGCTGACCATGCCTCATCAGATGCTTCTCACGAAGTCACCGACTTGGTAGCCCGCTTCTGCGGCGACCGTGCCGCATCGTGCTGCAAGTGCACAGAGCTCCTTGATGTTTCGGTCGCGTGCGCGCTTTGTGTCTGGGCCATTGCCCATGTTGTCTGCGATGGCCAGCAGTGCGAGCCAGTTGACTAGCGTTTCGAAGCGCTCTTTGTTGAAGTAGACCTTGTCCTCGTGGCGATTGACGCAGGTGAACCTCTGGACGTCGACATCTGAGAAAAGGTATTCGAAGTAGACCGCCGCTGATGTTGTGCGCGCAACGTCGAGATCCTTGTCGATGAGGGTCAGAATCTGAATCAACTGGATGTCGTGGTGTGCGGTGTCAGCGGAGACTCCGATTGCCTCCAGAACGTGATGAAGGACATTTCCCAGAAACCGTTCACGAATGAAGTGGTGTTGAATGGTAGGGTCATCGCATTGAGCGTAGATGCTTCGCAGAGCCATCATAAAGGGTAAGACGAGAAGAATGCGCCACCCATCGAGTTGGTAGGTGTTGTGCCAATCTGCGAGTGGCATAACGGTATTGGATATGGCCGCCGCAGCGGGACGTCCTACGGGGATATTGCCGTCAGGATACAGCGGCAGGGCAATCGCAGCAGCAAACTGTTGGGCGATGCCCTCTATGGTGGTCTCTGGAAGTTCGGGAAGTGACTCCGCTTCCGCAATCACGGCCGCTAGGGCCGTGATCCGGGTGACGAGGCCGGTATGGGCTTCTTCGGGATGGGTATGGCACTGCAGTGCGCGCAGAACGGCTGGCTGGATGGCTTCCCGCAAAGCTCCAATGACGTGGCGATGCAGATACTCATCGAGTGCGATGTCCATGTTCGGGACGCCTCGCCCTGCAAGCTCGGCAGCGAGTTCGGCGTAGGGCTTCTCGGGGGTATTGATCGCTTCCCTGAAGCCCAAGAACACATGGTACTTGAAGGCAGAGAGCGAAACCGGAAGTCCCTGCTCGGCGAGCTCGGTTGAGGCCACAATATACTCATCGTGGGATATGTGGTCACGGAACACCAGATAGGTTTCCGGGCTCACGTCGATTTCGAGGCTCCGAGCGAGGGCGCTGTGCGTGAGAGCGCCATCAGCATCGAGAAATGGAACGGACGTATGGATTCTTCCGCGGGTTTCGCTGAAATGGTTGTGATAGACGACGATGCAGCTTTCGTAGCCAGCCCTGTTGCTGTAAGCGAAAACGTTTTCGTTGACGCCTCCGCCATCTTCGATCAGGTCGTAGAGTCTGAAATGCTCGACCTCACTGAAAACGCGTCGCTTGTGAAGTAGCGGGGCGATCTCACGTTGATGGCGCTCGACGAGGTACGCGTTTGGTGTCTCGTCGTGATAGGCGCGCCGGTATTCCATGCCATACTTCTCGCCAAAGCCTTCTACCTGGCCGTGTCCAAACATCGGGGTGCCTGGCATCGTTGCCATGAGAATGCAGCAGCCAAAGTACTTGTCGTCCGAACCGAACTGAGCAATTGCCGTTTCTTCGTCAGGGTTGCTCATGAAATTGACATAGCGCTTGAGAATCTGGGGTTCGAACTCAAGTACATTTCGAACGGATTCCCTGTACTTCTCGTTCTCTTCGTTCTTGAGCATGTTCATGAAGGCGCTGTTGTAGACTCTGTGCATGCCGAGGGAGCGGACGAAGTAGCCTTCCATCATCCAGAAAGCCTCAGCGAGTAGTAGTGTGTCCGGCGCTTCCTGCTGAACGCGGTCGACGACGGTGCGCCAAAACTCCTTCGGGAAGGCTTCATTGAAGTCCTTCCGCGTCATGCCGTATTCGGAGCGGGAGGCAATATCTCCGCCGCTTCCTGGTTCCGGGTACCAAAGGCGCTGGACATGCTTCTTTGCGAGGGTCATGGCGGCATCGAAGCGGATGATGGGGAACTGCTTTGCGATCCCAA
>JABGOW010000241.1 GCA_018645275.1 Verrucomicrobiota bacterium | reverse complement strand
GCGTAAGTTTCCTTATTGTTTATGGAGGAGGACCTCACAAGCTCGCAGAACAGACCAGAATCAAACCCTTGAATTAGGTCGTCGATCATTTCAACCCCAGTGCACCGTCCGCCTCCCTCAGAAGCAGATCAGCATTCACAGAACCTACGATAACGTGCCGCATGCCGATGCAGCTTAAACTCTCAGTGTTGATATCACGAACACGGCTCCAGACGCAAGGTGCAAGCATTGTGTAACCGCTGCACTTCAGTGTTCCAGATCCGCTTCTGAGCAGAGCATGCCCACCCCGAAACCGTCATAGGGAGTGCGCTTAAACTGTGATAACTTTGAGGAGAAGGGGGTGAGTCTGCCGAAGGCAGAGAGAGGAAAGACGGGAGGAGGTTGGGGCTTTCCCCTGAATGAGAGATAGATGCGACCAGAGGAAGCCACAGCTTCAGGGAGCTCGGGTTGAATGCAACACCACGGTTAGGTATTGCCGATATGGCGATTGCTGTGGGAATGCGGCGGCTGATATCGCGCGCGCTACAATGAGGGGTAAGGGGAGACTTCCCCTTCCTTCTCTTGCAGGCGCTCCCCCGCGCGCGAGCCGCGCGCCGCAGCAAGGAGCAACGGGCCCGCCCCCTGGGGGGCGACAGGCCCAAAGGGGGATCTGTAAATGACCGCCAGAGGCATTCCTCGTGGGGCCGATAGGCCGGGGTTCTTCGATCCAAGGGTGGTGGTGGGCATGCTCTCAAAAGCGGCGACATCTTGAAACGGAAGGCAGGCCGTAGGCATGGCTGCCGTTTCAAGATCTGGCCGCCTCTCTGGGGACAACATGCGAGGTGGGTTCTGCGAGTCTGCGAGCACGGCACAGTTGGGATGTTGTTGGGTCTATTGGGTGGTGGGTGGGGAATAGATATGAGCCAAAGTCCGTGCGACCGCACGGACACCGCTGGGTGTTCTCTCCTCTTGCGCGCGTGTGAAGAAGAAGCCGCCGGAGGCGGCAGTGAGGTGGCCCGTTCAGGGCCACACCTTGGAACCCCGATCTTGCATCGGGGAGCCCCGGCAACCAGCCTGCGCCAAGCGTTGGCGCGGTGCAGGTGCCGCATTGAAGGCGCGAGAGCGCCGGGGATTGAGCACAGGACATGACAGCTTTGCTGGCGTGGCCTGTGTCGGGGACGCCGGGGACGGCGTCGGGGATCGCCTGTATGAGCGAAGCGAGTTTCCTTTGCCTGACCGAGCCGAAGGCGAGACCCGGAGCCGTCTTGTCCGGCGCAGCCCGAAGGGCGAAGACGGAAGGCGACTCGCCTGTTCGAGGCCGAAGGCCGAGTCTCCTTCGCCTGTTTGAGTGAGCGTAGCGAACGAGTCCCATAGAGACACGCGCGCAGCGCGTGTACTCAGGCGGGCGGTCAGAGCAGGCTCTGTCGCAGTTCGCGTTAACGCAGGAACTGCCAGGGGTTTCCCCCTGTCTTCCCTATTCCACACAGTGGAACAGGGGACCCAACAACCCCCTTCCAGAGACAGCAAGCATGCCTGTACTCTCCTCTACGAGGCTCCTCTCTAAGATGCACCGTTTCACTTGGAGTCTAGCCGACGGCGCCGTTATGCACTAAGGCAGTCTTTCGACAGACAGTAACCACATGGAAGTAGTAGAGATATATTGAGGCCATTGCCACTGGCCTATCCAGTGGCATAATGATTCATAAACCAAGATCGAGTATCCATAAGGAGCCGCGACCAATTTTCTACCTCCCTGCACGCTATGTACTACGTCTACATCCTGCAAAGCACGAGCTCATCGCGCTTTTATGTTGGGCATTGCGAGCATCTCCTCCAACGATTTCACGAGCACCGCACCGGTCAGAACCGTTCCACCCACAATCGTGGCCCCTGGTGAATGCCCTACTACGAGACATACTCAACGCGGTCGGAAGCCATGAAGCGCGAGAGCGAGATCAAGCGCAAGAAATCGTCGCGGAGCATCCGCGCCATCATTGGTCATCATATGCCCGAGGTGGAACTGCTCTAGCGCAGCGTGGGAGTCGAAGATGCCGATCCGCAGGCATCGGTGCGCGTCCCGACGTACGTCGGGAAGGTCCGGGGTTCAAATCCCCGCACCCCGAGCAGACGCCGTGAACGTGGAAAGGGCAAGCCCGATACCTTTGACTACCTGGGGTTCACGCATATCTGTGGAAAGACGCGCGAGGGACGTTTCATGATTAAGCGCATCACGATCAGAAAGCGGCTCAGCCGGAAGCTAAGGGAAATCAAAGAGAAGCTGACGAAGCGAATGCATAGACCCTTGAGCGAAACGGGGAGATGGGCAGACAAGTCTCACGCCGCCCAATGGCGGCTCCGGGGGCTTCTCGCGCCAAACCCGGCATCGCCGGGTCTCTCACATTCCGTGTATTTTGTTCTGTACCCCATACCCCTATAGGGTATAGTATATGACTGAAACAAGAAGGAGACACTACGATGAGCAAGCCGCACAAGACAACGCACGAAGAGAATCTGAAGAGAGTCAACCGGATCGAGGGACAGGTTCGCGGAATAAAGCGAATGATAGAAGAGCATGAATACTGCATCGACATCATCACCCAGATCAACGCAGCGCAATCTGCTTTGGGGGCTGTTGGCCGCAACATCCTCGAAAAACACCTCGATATGTGCGTGACCACGGCCATTGAGAGCGGATCCAAGCCTGAGGTTGAGCAGAAGATCAAAGAAGTGATGAAAGTTATGAAGCGCATGTGCAAGTGAGGAATCCACCGATGAAGAAGCTAGCAATCAGCTCAGCCCTGAGCGCCCTGCTGCTTGCGACATCTGTCTCAGATGCCCAGGAACAGAAACGCGATGGGACAGACAAGCGAGACACCCAGTCCAATCCGGCGGTTGAGCTCGACTCAGAATCGCCCCCGGAAGATTACCTCCGGCACGCAGCACTGAACAACTCAGGCCTCAAGGCTGCATTCAACCGCTGGAAGGCCGCCGTCGAGCGTATTCCGCAGGCCAAGAGTCTTCCCGACCCGCGTTTCAATTACACCTACTATATGGAGGAGGTCGAAACACGCGTTGGCCCGCAACGGCAGAAGTTCGGAATCGTTCAGATGTTTCCATGGTTCGGCAAGCTACGGCTCAAAGGTGATGCCATGGCCGAGGCCGCCGCAGCCGCCCAGCAGGAATACGAGAAGACCAAGTTGGCGCTCTTCCGCAGCGTGAAGACTGCCTACTACGAATACTGGTACCTCGCACAGGCGATAGCAGTAACCAAGGAACACATCAGCCTTGTTGGGAACATTGAAGGCGTGGCGCGAACGCGCTTCAAGACTGGAGCAGCCGCGAACAGCTCCGTAGTCCAGGCGCAAGTTGAGCTCGGCAAGCTGGACGATCGGCTGCGCTCTTTGGAAGCGTTGCGAAGACCGATCGTGGCGAAGCTCAACGCCGCGCTCAGCCGTTCCACGCATCTCCCCCTGCCGTGGCCCCATTCCATTCCTGACGTCGCTGCCTCCTTCACGGACGAAGAGGCCATGCAATGGCTGGCCGCGAGCAGTCCCGAGCTGCGCCGCCTCGACCATCTAGTCCTGAAGGAAGAGGCGGGCAACAAGCTCGCGAAGAGGGACTACTACCCGGACATCAGTCTTGGCATCGACTACGTAGATACGGACGACGCACTGACTGCCGGCACGCCAGACAGCGGCAAAGACCCGGTGATGGCAATGGTGTCGGTCAACGTGCCCATTTGGTTCGGCAAATATCGCGCCGCAGAGCGGGAGTCCCATCTGCGGATGTCTGCCGCCCAGCAGGAACGGGAGGATTCGGGCAAGCGACTTGAGGCGGAGTTGGAGCTTGCGCTGTACCACTTTAGGAATGCCGAAAGAAAGATTGATCTGTATGGCGACACGCTGGTGCCCAAGGCCCAGCAGTCTCTGTCGGTTGCGCAACAGGGATTCCAGGCAGGTAAGACAGGCTTCATCTCACTGATCGACGCACAGCGGATCTTGCTGGAGTTCCAGCTCGCCGAGCATCGTGCGCGGGCGGACAGGGGGCAGCGGCTGGCGGACGTTGAGATGCTGATCGGGAAAGAGACAGAAACGGGAAACAGAAACCAAACATGAGAGAGGAGAACAGGAGATGAAGACATTGATGACAGCGATTGTGGCAGGCGCCGTATTCACGATCGCGGGGAATGCTATGGCTGGAAAGGGGTGCCCCTCGTGCAGCGCCTCGAAGACGAAGGCAACCGAAGTAAAGGTGCAAACGACATGCCCGGTCATGGGTGGAAAGATCAACAAGGCGCAATACGCCGATGTCAAGGGCAAGCGCATCTACGTGTGCTGCCCCGGCTGCATTGGCAAGATCACATCCGATCCAGACACGTACATCAAGAAGCTCGAAAAGGAAGGCGTGACTCTGGATGAAACGCCGAAGACCACCAAGAAGAAGCTCCAACAAGGGTCACAGTAACTAACTAAGTCATCGCGTGTCGGGCTGCTGCTCGGTGCAGTCAGTCCGACACGCCCTGGCACGGAGGTAACAGCATGAACCGAGTCGCATGTTTCTTGGTGATGGGAGCCCTTGTGGTCGCCCTCTCTCCGGTCACGGCATCAGCGGATGAAGCCAGCCATGCAACAGAGCAGACGGTTTGTCCCGTGATGGAAGGCAATCCCATCAAGAAGGGCATCAACGTCTCACACCAAGGGCAAACGGTCTACTTCTGCTGCGACTTCTGCAAAGGCGAGTTTCTGAAGGCCCCCGAAAAATACTTAGGCATGCTACCCCAATTCGCCGACGCGCACTCCGACGTTGCTGATGACGCACCTGATCACGCACACGACACCCCGACGAGTACAGGATGGCAACTCCATCGTTTCACAGGCCCACTGGGCATCGCCACATTCTCACTTCTCATTCTGACACTCTGCACCGGCTTCCTGCGCCGCAAGCTCAAACGACGATTTCTGGCGATACACAGACCCCTGGCCATTGCCACGGTTGCCGTGGCAACGCTGCACGTGTTGACAGTGCTGCTGGGGCATTGAGACGA
>JABGOW010000354.1 GCA_018645275.1 Verrucomicrobiota bacterium | reverse complement strand
AGAGATTCAGGCGTTCAAGCAGGTATGGTGGAAGGCATGGGGTGGCAACAGCGATTTGAGCGACCACTCAAGGGGGTTCTTTCCAACCGAGATGGCGTTCTCGACCGAGATGATTGACGTGCTTGTGGACGAGGACTATGACTGGGTGATCGTCCCCAGTCACCATATCAGCAGGACCTGCCCGACCTACAACGATCATGCCGATCCGGAAGGGTCTTTTCAGATCAAGTCGTCTCCTCCCAACCGTGCAGATCAACTTGGTCCATCACCCACCGATGGCTGGTGGTTTGCGGAGCCGAATCCGGGGCAGGCTGCCTGGAATGTGTCCCCCTACGCCTATCAGCTTCACCGCACGCAATACGTCAATCCAGAGAGCGGCGAAGTGAAGAGCATCATCGTCGTGCCTTCGGATGACGTATTGAGTTACAAAGCCGGTTACAGTGGTGCAGAGGTTGGGATGGTGAGCGGCAACATCTCACCGTACGCCAATGATCCCGAGCGTCCCGTTATCGTGCTTCCTTCGACGGATGGCGACAACGCATGGGGTGGGGGATCATCATCGTGGAATGAATCGACTCCCAGCTTCTTTGGTGCCTGCCAAGGCTCTGGGTACAATGTCTGCGCGATTCAGGATTTTGTGAATCAGTATGGCGGACAAGCCAATGACGATGACCCGATTCATGTCGAGCCCGGCGCGTGGATTTTTCCGGAGAGCGCCTACGGAGCGCCCTACTTCCTGAAGTGGATTGAGCCCCCACTTTCGACGAACTTCCCGGTCTGCTATCCCGGCACACAGGTAGACTTGGAGACCCCCGGTTTCGCGTTGAAGTTCTGGAGTTGGGCTCCAGTGATGACGGGTGCAAACTGGTGTGAGACGGCTGAGCAGATTTGGACTGATGGCGGCGGCTCGGTTGATGCGTGGAAGATTGCGCACCCGTACGACAACCTGGTGGATGGCTCATGGACCTCTCCGAACACCGTCGAGCGGGCGTGGCATATCTATCTCAATGGACTTGATTCCGGGTT
Organism: Verrucomicrobiota bacterium; assembly: GCA_018645275.1. Taxonomy (GTDB): domain Bacteria; phylum Verrucomicrobiota; class Kiritimatiellia; order UBA8416; family UBA8416; genus JABGOW01. The sequence goes on along the minus strand of JABGOW010000354.1, from coordinate 4,012 downwards.
CAACTACTATGGCGGTCTTGGCAACGACGACGAAGTGAAACAGGCTCTGGCGACGCGCCGGGCTATCGAACTACTGCAAACCTATATGGACGCCAACATCGCAAGTGATGCGACGCCACCGACGGTTTTCCACCCACAGCGTTTCCCCTGGAATCCCGGCGGGTACACCTTTGGTTGGTTCAATCGCATTCCCGGCGGGGATGAAAACTACCTCAAGAAGATGCCTTCGCATTTCTATGTCTGGACGCATGTCTATGATGTTTCTGGCGTATCGAATGTCACGTTGAAGGTTCGCATAGATGGCGACGATGTGAACTCGCTGGCCACGACAGCGAACGAGGTGTATGCCGATAGTGGGGAGGTCGGGTCATGGGTGACCATCTCGATGACGATGCGTGAGCTCCCAAGCACGGAGTCCGAGCTGAATGCGGCGGCGAGCAACGGGGACATTGACTATTTCTCCGAGGCGTTACCGCCGCAGTTGGCTGACTACTACTTCGCGAAGATCGACCACGATGTCCCAGGCCTGTCGAACTACAAGGGCAAGTTGTTGGACTACTACATTGAGGCAACGGATGTTCGCGGTAACGTCCGCAAGACTGATATTCAGCACGTCTTTGTGGAGGATGATGGCGTGGTGGAAGGATCAATCGTCACCTTCCCTGATGACCCGACCGACAATGCCACGATCGTGGTTAAGTATGAGGCCGGGGGCAGCGACCTGGTGGGGGTAGATCCGGTGGTGATGGAAGCTAGCTTCGACGGGGGGACGAACATGAGCTTCGCCGCTTACCCGATGACCAACCTGGCGACCGACATTTGGCAAGTCGACGTGATGCCGACCAATAACGCGCCAGAGCTGACAGTCTGGTTCCGAAACGCGAGCAGTACGTTGTTCGATAGCCGGGATACGCTCAATTGGAGTATCGCAATTCGGGATGCTGATGCACCGACCGGCCCGGGAAGCGTCACCTTCAGCAATGCCCCGGTCTCGCAGCCGGTTGTGATTACCTATCACCCCAATGCCGGCGTGCTGCAGGGGGCTGAGCAGATCTATGCACATATCGGATTCAACGACTGGGGAGCGGTGATTGATCCGGACGTGTCGATGTCACGCGTGGACGCAAACAACTGGCAGTACTCCGTCGTACCCATTGAGGATGCCACCAATATCAATCTGGTGTTCAACAACGGCGGACCAATCTGGGACAACCATTCGGGCAATGACTGGCACTTCTCCGTTACAGGCGCCGCGCAGGTTGTTGTGCCTCCAGGGGTGATCATTACCGATCCCGAGGCCGAGTCGGTTCGCATGACCAACGCAATCACGACGCTTACGCTGGCAGGTACCGCGGGCTCCGGGGTGAGCGGGGATCTGACTTGGACGAACCTCCAGAGCGCAGCAGGGGGTATCGTGAGCCGGACCAGCCGCTGGGCGATTGCGTCGGTGCCGCTGGTATTCGGGTCCAACACGATAACCGTGAGCGCAGCGGCTGTTGCACAACCTGCGACCAATGCCATGGACGATGCCGGACAGGGCGCCTACGCAGATGGCTGGGTCAGTGGCGATGACGGCGGCATTGGATGGGGTGGGGGATGGAACCTAGTCGGTGGCGACAACGCAGGGCACTTCCGCGCAACGGTGGGTAGCAACCCAAGCCTGGAAACCGGCTCACCCGCCTTCGGGCTTTGGGCTAACGGCGGCGACCTTTCCGAGGCGAGTCGACCTTTCGCGCAGCCATTAGGAACGGGACAGACTCTACGGGTTGAGTTTGAGAACGGCTGGGTTGCAACGAATGGCCCCAGCGTGGGGGTTGGCCTACAGAATAGCGCTGGAGAAGCGCTCTTCCAGTGCTATTTCAGTGGCGGAGAGGACTTCTATCGCCTGCTGGACGGCTCAGGAAACCCGAGTACCACGGTGCCTTACTCAACCAACGGTATAACAATTGAGTTCTCTCTCTCCGGACCGAGCGGCTACTCGGCATTGATTGACGGTGTGAATGTTACGGGAGACTTGGTCTCCCATTCGGACCAGTCAATTCGCCGGTTGCGCTTCTGGAACTACAGTGCGGGTTCGGGCGATGGGCACAATGTTTATTTTAACGATCTCTTGATCACGGACGAGGCGGCGGGTGGCGTGCTGCAGGATAGCGTTGCGGTTTACCTGGTTGATCCCGACAACAATATTCCCGCGTGGTGGCTGGCGCAGCACTTCGGGTCCGGCACGGCCGATGTTGCCCGGCTGGACAGCGACTTCGATGGACACCTGAATCAGCACGAGTACTGGCTGGGAACGAACCCCACAAACCCGGCGTCGCTGCTCATTGTCGAGAGCGTAGCGGTGACCAACAATGATGACTTTGCTGTTACGTGGCAGGCCGTCGGTGGTCGTTCGTATGATGTGCAGTACACGGATGCGCTGTCCAAAGACCCTGTCTTTGACACCGTGATTACGGTACAAGAAGCATCCGTCTCAAACGGAGTATCCACGACGCATACCTTCGTGGATTCAATCTCACCGCCAGCCACCAACGGTGCTCGGAGTTACCGAATTCAACTGCGCCGCTAGACACCGGCTGTGCAATGTGTTTTAATCCGCCTCCCACTCAAGAGAACAGGAATACGATATGGCCTTTGAACGTTCAGCAGGTGTCCTGCTGCATCCAACCTCACTACCCGGACAACACGGTATCGGCACCTTCGGGGCCTGCGCCCGGGCGTTCGTTGACTTTCTGGCAGCTTCAGGGCAGACGCTCTGGCAGATGTGCCCACTTGGCCCGACGGGCTACGGAAACTCGCCCTATCAGTCTTTCTCCGCGTTCGCCGGTAACGCACTTCTGATCGACTTGGACGTGCTTGTCGAGGGCGGCTGGCTGGCTGCTTCCGATCTAGAGGGCGCACCCGACTTCCCCGGGGAGAGGGTAGACTACCCGGCTGCTATTGCCTGCAAGATGCCGCTGCTCCGAAAGGCCGCCGCGAATCTAGCCACATGCGACGATGCCCTGGATCGGCTACGGTTGGATCTGTTCGGCGACGCCCATAAAGGCTGGCTTGAGGACTATGCGTTCTTCGCCGCATTGAAGGATCATTTCGGAGGAGGCTCCTGGTGTGAGTGGGAAGACGGCATTCGTCGCCGTCAGCCGGAGGCTATGGCTCACTATAGCGGCGAGCTGGCTGACGAAATCCGTTTGCAGGAGGCGCTTCAGTACTTCTTCTTCTCGCAATGGCAGAAGTTGAAACAGTACGCCAATGACAAGGGTGTAAAGATCATTGGGGATATTCCGATCTTCGTGGCTGCTGACAGTGCCGATGCGTGGGCGCATCCGGAGCTTTTTGAGTTTGATGAGGATTTTCGTCCAATTCGTGTGGCCGGGGTTCCGCCCGACTATTTCTGTGCGACTGGCCAGCTATGGGGCAACCCGCTGTATGACTGGGAGCGAGCACGTGCCACCAAGTTTGCTTGGTGGATCGAGCGTATTCAGGCCTGTCTGGCCATGTCGGATATTGTACGAATTGACCATTTCCGCGGATTCGTAGGATGTTGGGCCGTACCTGCTGATCATCCCACTGCTGAACACGGCACTTGGGAACCGGCATTGGGTCGTGAGCTTTTCGAAGCCGTTTCCCACGAGCTTGGCGAACTGCCGATCATTGCCGAAGATCTCGGTGTGATCACGCCGGAGGTCGAGGAACTGCGCGATAGCAACGGTTTTCCAGGCATGAAGATTTTGCAGTTCGCGTTTGATTCTGCGGAGGACAATGACTTTCTGCCACACAACTATCCTGCCAACTCTGTGGTCTATACCGGAACGCATGATAACGATACCTCACATGGATGGTACCACGGTGCTTCGTCGAAGGATAAGCAGTTTGCCAGGGACTATCTGGATGCGACGGCCCGGAATGTCGCCTGGAAATTCATCCGCGCTGCCTGGGCATCTACCTCGGTCATGGCCATTGCCCCGCTGCAGGATATCCTTGGGCTTGGCAACGAGGCCCGCACGAATGTTCC
>JABGOW010000162.1 GCA_018645275.1 Verrucomicrobiota bacterium | reverse complement strand
GAAGCTCGCTGCGTGATGCCTGCCAAAACTTCGGGAAGGTTATCAGCGGGAAGAGCACGCTACCCGTGCTTGGGTGCGTGCGTTTCCATGCGGATGGCAAGGACGTTACAGCGCAGGCCACGGATCTCGATCAAGTGATCGAGTACAGGTTTGATGGCGCCGAAGTCAGTGGTGATGGTGCCTGCATCATCCCATTCACGGCATTGAAGGACTTGGCAAAGGGCAGCAAAGACGAATGCGTCGACATTGAGACGGAGGATCCACTGAACATCTCGGTCACTAACCATGTCGGCGGCCATGCTGTCCGGCGTGTTATGCCCGGAATGGATCTCGATGAGTGGCCTACCATGCACGTCGAGATGCAGACGAAGACGGCGGATGGATTCATCGAAACATACCGCCGCCTTGTACCGTTTAGCAGTATCGACGACACAAGGTACGTGCTGAACAGCATATTTGTCGAAATCGGCCATGGCAAGAAGCCGGTAACCATGGTGGCCACCGACGGAAAGCGTCTGGGCTGTTTCAACAGCATGGTCCTCCCTCTCAAGAAGTCTGTCATTGTGCCAACGACCAAGTTCTTGGGCTGGCCCGGCGCGGGGACGGATGTGGAAATCGGTGTGCGTGAGGATGGCGACCGGGTGTGGCTGGGCGTGAGGTCGGGACCTCTATTCTATGCGGTCAAATGCGTGGATGGGACTTACCCGAACTTCCGTCAGGTGATTCCGGCTGAACCCGGTGAACATGTGATCACATTCACTGATAGCGACGTGGATCTGCTCAAGCAGGTTCTGCCGTCCCTTCCGGGTGATGACGTGGTCACGATTGTTGGGCATGAGGGTAAGGTGTCCTTCTTCGGGCGCGGACCGGATGACGAGGATTGGACCAAGGTGTCCTTGGATGCGTCGACATACTCGGGCTCCCGCTCGTTCATCGGCGTCAACCGCCTGTATCTGCTTGATGCACTGGCGGCCGGATTCCGGGAATTCGCTATCACAGACGAGCTCAGCCCGCTGTTGTCCCGCGACGGCAACGGTGGGACGCATGTCGTGATGCCTTTCGGCGTACTGGATCCAGAGGACACGGGAGAGACAGCTCAGCCCACGGCTGAGGCTGCGCCTGCGGTTGAGGCACCTGTCAAACCCGAAGCTGTCGCTGAACCCATTGTAGAGCCGGAACCCCCGGCCAAAAAAACAACAACACGGAGGACGAAAGTGCCGAAGAACGAACAGAGAAGCGAAACGCCGGCCATGGAACGCGTTGTTACCGCATGCGATGCGGCGCGGACGAAGGTCAAGGAAGCAGGGCAGGCGTTGTCCGAGCTGGCCACAGCCATTAAGGACGCAGCGCGGGATCAGAAGGGGCAGGCCAAAGACGTTGAGGCGGCGCGTGCCGCCCTGTCGAAATTGCAGGCCATAAGCCTGTAGCGGGTCCAGCGAACGTCATACAGGCGTTCAATCGCGCCGAAATAGGATCAGAAGGATGTGGCCGCTGTCTGATATTGGGCAGCGGCCTTTTTGCGTAAACGAGGATCATACAGAGGAGAACAACGATGGGCATTTACGAAGTCATATTGGGCATCGATCGTGCCGCCCGGGATACGGGGCGGAGACTAACGCTTCAGGTTCGGGAGTGTGGTGATCCGCTTTCGGCCGCTATCAAGGCCGAAGAGCTGGCAGATAAAGGACTGGAGAATCCAGGGATCGAATACACACACGCGATGCGCGTGCGACCGATCCTTGAAACCATGCCGATACCGGCGACAACAATGCCGTTGGCGCTGGCGGCATAGAACGGAGGATAAAGCGATGCTGAAAGCCATTGTCTCATACAGCAAGAAGATACCGGTGCCGGACAGCGAGTATTCGAGTCAGGGCTACAGCCTATCGCTTGAAACCGAACTTCCGGAGACCGATCTGGCAGCTATCCGAACCCGGTTGAGTGAGACGTTCAATCTGGTCCGCAGCCAGGTAGAAAACGAGCTCTCAAACGTGAGCGGCAAGAACCCGGGACTGGGTGATCCCGGTTCCAACGAGGTGCCGTTGGCCGCCGCGCACAACAACGGGCACGCGACCAACCGCCAGCTCAAATTCATTACGGATTTGGCGACCCGCCAAGGTATTGCATTGAGTGACCTGAACGGGCGGATCCGGGAGCGTTTTGGCCTCGATGGTCTTTACGACCTGGACAGGAAACAGGCCAGTACCGTTCTGGATCTGCTCAAAGGAGTTCAGAAGAAGGCGGCTTAGTCTGTGAGGCGCCTTACACCGAACAGGGCACGGCCAATCCCGTGTCCTGTTTCTACAAAGGGAGTACATAACCATGGGATCTTTAAGTGAGTATAGAAATCGTGACCATTTCAGCTATAGCGCGCTTAACCAATTTCTCTCCATCTGCGGACTTCAATACTTTTTCGACCGGATAGCCAAGCTGCCCAAGACCTTCACGCCCGTCAGCTTGAGTTTTGGTAGCAGTTATCACAGGGCGACCGAATGGATCAACCTGCAAAGGAAGGATGGAGTGGTGCCGCAGCCGGAGGAGAGCAGCGATCTGTTTGCGGAGGTGTGGAGTCGGCAACTAGAGGAAGACAGAGACATCCGGTTCGGCAAAGACCAGGATGCGGAGACATGTCTGCATCAAGGGATGTCAATGGTCGCGGCGTACGTCGAGCAAATCGACACGGCAGAGCGAGTCTTAGCGGTCAATGAAGCCTTCGCCGTTGCAATGGTCGATGCGGCCGGGAACGTACTTGAAAAGCCCATGGTGGGCGAACTGGATCTTGTCGTGGATTCAGGTGGTATTGTGGTCTGTGACGAGAAGTCGTCGGCAAGACGCTGGCCCAAAGGTCAGGCCGACAAGAGTCTTCAACCAACGGCATATCTCTACGCCTACCAGCAGATCCATGGCGGGGATGTGGTGCCCTTCAGATTCCAGGTGGCGGTGAAGAACAAGAAGCCTGTCATTGAGCACCACCTGACCCGCCGAGTAGAGGATCAGTTCCAACGCATGATTGAGCTGGTGAAGGCAGTGGATTCCATGATCGAGGCGGAGCACTTCTTGCCGAACGAGGGATCGTTCTATTGTGGTGGATGTCCACACTCTGCCGCATGCAAGGCATGGCATCGCAATCGTGCAACGGTCCGGCTCTCTATGGCGGCCTAGTATCGGCTCCTTGATACACAGCGGTCGGCGTCTTGTCACGAGGCGCTGGCCGATGCATCTCACCGAGACCGACATTCTCTGCGGATGAGAGGCTTAGTATGTCCCTAAACGGCGAAGCTGCACCAGCTTGCTATGTAGGAGAGACTGCTTAGCTTTGAAGCGACTCGTCGCCGATCCCGCCCCTTCCTGCCCGCCCATCATGCCTCGGCTTTCGGCGATCATTTCCTTGCTAAGGGACGCGACTTCTTGCTCTAGCGATCGGATCTCGGCCCTTAATGCCTCTGCTTCTTGGCGCCTTATGGCAGAGCTCTGGTTACGCTGTGGTCTTGTCCCTATCGCTTGATCCCGCAACTTCTGATAACCCGATTCCCCTCTGCCAGCAGCTTCAGAAGGGCTGAAAGACCGGCTGGGGTGGGACAACAGATCCCTTGAGCTCGATGAAGACACTGCCCGCCTTGAGAGCTGAGTCCCTCCAGCCTTGCGAGCTTGTGACATGCCGAAATTGAAGCCAACCTGGTAGTTGAACAACCACATGTCTTCTTCGGGGGTCTTCGGCGTGAAATCCGTGCCAAGTCGCTTCATCACGCTCAAGAAATCTTCCCAATTCGCGGGCCTACCATCTACTGTGTTATGTGCAAACCGCCTGCCGGCTTCTGCCCCTTCAGAGAAGGTTTGCCAGTGCTCCTTTGGAATGCCAGTCCTCCCACCTGACTTTGAACGTTTGGCCAACACGCCCTTTCCAACAAACGCGATAACGATAAGGGATACGACAAGAGCCGCCCGCACTGCTGGTTTTCTCCAGATGGAGCGAAAGGATACTGCACCGGCGTGCCCGAACGAATTACGTGCAGAAGCCGCAAGGGTGTCACGGTTACCATGGCCTTCCGCAAGCGCGGTGAGCTGTTTGTAAAGCTCTTTGATGTGGACCACGATGTCTGTGACAGCCGCCCGCTCATCAACTAACTCAGAGGCTGTTGCGGCATTCTGCAGCAAGAGTCTGCCAACATTAGCGCACTTCCCCTTGCGCTTGTGGAACAGGGCTTCGGCTTCAGCTTTTCTCTTTGCACCAATTGCCTTCACTTTGGCTCTCTGCGCGAAAGAGGCGTCATCTCCAGCGGCTTCTCCCAGCCTCTTCTCTGCTATGCTCTTGTCGATCTCGTCAATCTCATCATATAGCGACTGGCATATCTCGGGGCGTATTCGCAACTCAAAGGCCTTCGCTCCCAGGGAGGCCAGCGCACCGTGCAGGTCAATGCGCTTCTGCTTCTCGATCTGAGCCTTCAAGGCGGCCAGTCGAGCACCACGCCCGGCCTCACGGGCCGATGCTCTGGCTAGACCCAGCAGGCCCTTCCCGATACCTTTCGCTCTGTCTGATGCTGATACGTGGGCATCGACTGAAGGATCATCCTCGGTAGTCACGGCCTCATCTACATCATCTTGGGGACACTCGTTAGCCACCTCTTCATCTGGTACTGCATCTGGAACCGCCACGCTGCACTGGAAGGCCCCTACTGTGAGCTGGTCCCCCGAACTCAGTTGAGTGGCCGATGTAACACGTATCCCGTTGACGGTAGTGCCACTGTTGCTGTCGAGATCCGCTATATACGGGGTAGTGTCCCTTTCATAGAGGCGAGCGTGCTGTGCAGAGATCGAGTCATCTTCAATTATGATGCTGCAGCCTTCAGCGCTTCCGATGGTGTACTCTCCCTGTTTGAGATCAATGTCGGCAACAACATCGCCATCTTGGATCAACTGGATATTCATGACGTCCCCTCGCTTTCTAGACCAGCAGCGATTCGAGTTCGTCACGTCATTCAGCTTGCGCGCAAAAAGAGCGCGACGCCGCTCATCCCCGTCCACGGGCAGCCACGCCGCATGGGAA
>JABGOW010000023.1 GCA_018645275.1 Verrucomicrobiota bacterium | reverse complement strand
GAAATCCCTTCATCATCCTTAGATTCAGTTGCCCTCTCTGTAGGACGGACATCTTGTCCGTCCGTGCGGCTGTCCCACATGTGACGGACGGGCAAGATGCCCGTCCTACGGAACACAGCCCCCTCTCAATCACCGCGAACGTACCCGGGCGGTGTCGGTTAAACACCCTCTACGCTCTTCCCCAGTGCTTCTCGATCTCCTCAAGGGTCTTGCCCTTGGTTTCGGGCACGAGCTTGGCCATTACGGCTACGAGTACAACACAGAACACGGCGTAAACGAAAAACGGGAAGCCGTGGTTGAAGGTTTTCACCAGTGCCGGGTTTTCATCCATCATCGGGAAGGTCTGAGACACGATGTAGTTTGCGACCCAGAGGCAGAGCGTGGCGATCGCCAGGGCACGTCCGCGAATCTTGGTCGGAAAGATCTCGGAGAGGATTACCCATGTTACAGGCCCCACCGAGAGGGCGAAGCAGGCAATATAGCCGAGCATAAAAATCAATAGCCATGCACCGACCATATGGAAGGTCGCAGCCAGGCCGATCGCAGCCAAAGACAGTCCCATACCGGTAGCGCCGATCACCATCAGCGGTTTGCGGCCGACCTTGTCGACGGTCCAGATCGCGACGATGGTGAAGAGCAGGTTCACCGCGCCCACAACAATGGTCTGCAGTAACGCGATGTCCACGTTGGTGCCGGCCACGGTCTTGAAGATCTCCGGTGCATAATAGAGAAACACGTTGATCCCCGTTACCTGTTGCAGCACAGCGAGACTCACGCCGATGATCAGCACAATCCGCATGGCCGGTGTGAACAGCTGGGACAGGGATCCGCTCTCCTGTTGCATCGCCGCCTCGATCTCGGCCATTTCGCTCTCGGCGTGTGCATCGCCATCCACGCGAGCCAGGATGCGGTGCGCCTTGTCACCTTTTCCATGCTGGGTCAGCCAGCGCGGACTCTCGGGCACAAAGAATAGCAAACCAAGCAAGAGTACGGCGGGGATCGATTCGGAACCAAACATCCAGCGCCACCCGGTCGTCACGTTCCAGGCAGTCTCGCTGTCGCGCACGATGAAGAAATTCACGAAGTAGACCACCAGCATGCCGAAGATGATCGCAAACTGGTTAAGGGATACCATGCGTCCACGCATCCGCGCCGGACTGATTTCGGCAATATACATGGGGCTAGTCATGGAGGCAGCTCCAACGCCCAGGCCTCCGATAATGCGATAGACAATGAACTGCGTCAGTGTTCTCGGAAGCGCCGAACCAACGGCCGAGATCAGAAAGAGGATTGCCGCTACGATCAGCGTGGTCCGGCGTCCGAGGCGGTCGTTTAGTTCGCCCGCCATGGCAACACCGATCACACAGCCGACCAGCGCACTCGATGCCGCCCAGCCCTTCATCGCCGCTGTCAGCTCAAAATGCTGCTGCAAGAAACCGATAGCCCCACTGATCACCGCCGTGTCATACCCAAACAACAACCCGCCCAACGTCGCAACGAGGACGATGAGGGTGAGGTACACCATCGAACCGGAACCCCTGTCTGAACTCTGCTCACTCATGAATCAGCCCCCAGTTATCTCGACAATTTTCAGTTTTCAATAATCCAGTTTTCAATTCCTGACGTCCTCCAGTGCCTTGAACATTGCCACCACATTCTCAATCGGTGTGTTGGCCTGCACATTATGAATGGCGTCGAAGACGAAGCCGCCGCCGGGGGCAAAGATATCGACCCGTTCACGCACCTCGCGGTAGACCTCATCCGGTGTGCCGAAGGGAAGCGTTTTCTGTGTATCGACGCCTCCACCCCAGAAGACGACCCGGTCACCGAATTCGGATTTCAGACGATTGGGTTCCATGTCCGTTGCCGAACACTGGACTGGATTCAGAATATCGAAGCCGGAGTCGACAAACCGGTTGACGAATGGATACACCGCGCCGCAGGAGTGTTTGAAGCTCTTCCAGTCGGTGTTCTCATGGATCCAGGCGTTGACCTGCTTGTAGTAAGGGGCGTAGAGATCCTCGTAGGCATCGGTCGAACAGAATTGCGAGGTCTGCGTGCCGAAGTCGGTACCGCAGATGAAGACGACATCAATGACGTCGCCGGTGGCCTCCTTGACGCGTGCAAGATTCTGCAGCGCGACCTCGCATTGCTTCTCGAAGATGGCATGCACGTAGTCCTGGCGTATCGCGGTCGACATGTACCATTCGGAGATGTCGCGGATTCCCTTGGGGTGTTTCAGAAAGGGGGCAGGGACCAACGCAATGTCGCCGAAGGCCGTACCCGGCACACCGGCGACCACGCCACGCGTGCTGCCGCTCAGCCGTTCCGCCTCGGTCCGGTACCAAGCCACAGCGGCGTCATCAAGAACCGTGAATTCTTCCAGGTTGTCTTCCGGGTTCAGGTTGTCCTCATCAATTGGCGGCTGACGTACAATCGTGTCGAAGAAGTAGCCACCGGTCGGCATGCGGCCACTGGGTGGAGCATCGCGATCGCCCTGCGGGAAGATCAGCGTATCGCCGTTGTCGTCCAGCTTTGTCTGGAAGTCGGCCGGTACCATCAGCTCCTGTCCCCAGGGGGCGGTCCACGGCTGCCAGTTCTCGTTGCGGAAGCCGAAGATGTTGCTCGCCCCGACGAGTCCCTCCGTATCCACGCCCAACCGATCCAACAGGTCCTCCTCGACCTCGCCCAGCATCTGGTATGGCTCACACACCTTAACGGGACGCGTCTCAAGCCCGTAGTGCTCACGCAACAACCCCACCGTCCGCACATGCATCCCGGTTACCGCCGTGCTGCCGAAGTCGACGCACACCTGGTCTGGTTCCTTGTGCGCGATGGTTGCCTGTAGTCTCTCTTTGCTCTTCACTATACGCCTCCTGTTTCCCGTCCATCAACTGTACCCAATCCCCCTTGTCTACACCATTGACACAGTTCGCCAGAGTATGGATATTATTCACATCAATGAATCCAGAAGCAGATAGTGAGATTGTCCGCGCCGACCGACTCAGCATGGCCTATTGCTACGGTGGAACCGTGCTATACGAGCGTGGCGAGGTCTTGGGGCCCCGGGAATTGACGGATTTCGAGGCCGTGCTTGTTATTGATGGATTTCCCCAATATGAGTCGGGGGAGGGGACGCAAGTGCTTGAGCCTGGATCCATTCTCGTGGCCCAACCCGGCGCCCGGGAAACGTACCGCTGGGATACGAAGGCGCGCACACGGCACGCCTATCTTCATTTCGCTCTTGAGACTATTCCGTCAGACTGGCCGGCTCTGACGGATTGGCCTCGCTGGCAGTTGCACCCCCCGCCTGTGGCGGGACCGCTTCTACGATACATCATCGAACGCGCCATTCACCATCCGGATTGGCCGGCAGAACGGCCGAAAGATGCTGACAACCGGATCCTTGAGGCATTCCTCGATATTTATCTAACCGGTAAGGATAACAGAGGCATGACACCTCCGCGGTTTCTGTCTGAACCGGTCCGGCTAGCCGCCAAGTTCATGCGAGAGCGGCTCGACAGTCGTGCATTCGAACCGTTCACGTTAGATGACCTTGCCGCCGCAGCACACGTCTCAACCAAGCATCTGTGCCGTGCGTTTCGGAAGGAACTCGGGGTTTCGCCGATGAAAGCTTGCCGACTCATGCAGTTTCAGCTCGCGATTCCCCTGCTGGCACGCTCTAACCTTCGCATCAAGGCCATTGCCGAGCGCTGTGGGTTCCCAGATCAGCTCCACTTCTCGCGCTATTTCTCCCAAACGTTCGGGCAGTCCCCCAGTCAGATTCGACGCGAAATGCAACAGGGGCTACCGCCCCCCCCAAACCCGCTCCCTGCGGCACTCATGCCACGGTTGTATTGGTGACCCCTGTGGCATGTGGCTTGACGTTGTACTCGCGTTGGCGGGCTAGGGAGAATTGACTTCGCAGCTGCAAGTCTGTAGCCCGATTCAATAACGAAGAAGACCCCGATTTGCATTCCGAAGGGATGCCAGCACTGCGGGTTACCCCCCCCCGCGAAAAGTGTCGCTGCCATCCTTCCAGGATGATGTTCTCTGTATACACCTGGACCGGTGGTGCCGCTCGTGCCTCGCGTAACCACCGGCTAATGGCTGACAAGCCTCCGGCTTGCTCTAACGGCAGCTGGACAAAGGCTGCTACTCCACTGCCTGCCAATCAATTCTGCCTGTTCTGGCGGCGAGATCGATCGCGACGGCGGCGTGCGCGAAACGGCGCTCATAGCGGTAGGGGGCGGTTTTGACGGCTGGACCGAGCGGTGGCCCGAGGGGGCGCTTGAATTCCGGGTAGTCGGGTGCGAGGGACTCCAGGGGGCGGCCGTCTGCGATATGACCCGAGGCATAGCCGAAGTAGAAGTAGTTCGACGCCATGGTGAGGGCGAGCGCGAGCTTGTATTCGAACTGCTTCCCCATCTGCGCCATCGTCTCCTCGTGGCTCAAGTCCACGTCCGACCTGACTTCGTCGTAAACGTGCACGCCTTCGCCGGAGCTTTGGCCAAGTGCTTTTGGCGGAGCCAGGTGCGTCATCGTAATGCACATGAGCTTCTCGCCGCCGGCCTGCTGCATCAGGATGCAGCTATCAATGAGGTGCGCTAGGTGGACATGATAGCGCTCGGGATCCTTCTGCTCGACGGCTTCCAGGTAGGAACCGTGCAGGTAGGCGTCCACATAGCTTTGCAGGCAGTCGGTGTAGATGGACCGAAGCGCATTGCCGAGGATGATTCCCTGGTTGCCGTTAGCGCTCAGATTGGCTTCGAGCATAAGATGCAGCGCCGTGTTGGCCTCAAGCAGCTCCTCGGGGCTTTCGCCGACCGCTTTTCGCCTCGGGCCCCAGGCCGTGATGGCTTTTGCGAATGCATCAACGAGTACGCCATCGAAGTTCGGCAGGTTAAGCTGTTCGTTCACATCCCGAACCCACCAGTCCCGGACCTCGGGCTTGCGGAAATCGAAGACGGGACGCTTGGACTTCCACGGGTTGTCGCGGCCGTGCACCGTATACTCGCCGGTCCTTCTATCCTTCAGGTACCAGTCCGGATGCTTCTGAAACGTCTCGCCATC
>JABGOW010000316.1 GCA_018645275.1 Verrucomicrobiota bacterium | reverse complement strand
GGCCAAGCCGGCGAAATGACGTTGGTGACATTGTTGACCGTGTGGACCGGATTGACGGCAAGCCACCGCCAATGCGGTCAACAACGTCAACCCGGTCAACAAGGTCATCTGTCCCGCGTCGCCTCATGGCTGCTTTCTTCGCCGCAACACCGGCGCCCACTCGGGGATGCCGCGTTCTTTCAGTTGCTTGTTGTAACGAAGCTGCAGGGGATATTTCCCGGGGGGCGTGCGGGGCAGGTCCTCGTTGACCTGGAACGGAATGGTAGACTTCCACCACTGGTCATACGCGGCCCGCAGCTCCTTCGCCACCTCAGGATGCTCGGCCGCGACGTTCCGCTTTTCGCCGGGGTCATTGGCGAGGTCGTAGAGGTCCCCGTCCTCGGCCCAGCGCCATCTCTGGGTCCGCACCGAGTTCTTGTAGTACTTCGAGGCGTCGCGTTCCCCGGGATTCCAACGCCCGCAGTTCACGAAGATCTTGCGGTTTGCCCATTTTGCCTCGGGATTCTCAAGAAGCGGAAGCAGGGAGCGCCCGTGCGGCGGAAGCTTGCTTTCGGGGATCGCGGCTCCGGCCAGCTCGCAGAATGTCTTGTAGAGATCGATGTGTGCGGTCAGCCCGTCGATGTCGACGCCTTTGCCCAGTACGCCTTTCCAGTACCAGAACGACGGCACACGCGTGCCGCCGTCGTACGGGGTGTTCTTGGCACCGCGCATGCCGGCATTGAACGAGGGGAGCTTCTTTTCGTCCTTCTGTATCCAAGGCCTGCTCATCCCGTTGTCCGTGATGAAGTTGTCATCGATATTCTCGATCATGCCGAAACGCCCGGCGGTCTGCTCGTCATATCCCATCTCAAGAAAACGTTTCTTGTACCCCTCGGGCGCAATCATTGGTCCATGGGGGGCGTTCAGAGAAATGTAGGCAAAGTAGGGCGGCCCCGTCCCGGGGCCAGCGCCGGCCCTCGCCTCGGGACGAGGCGGGGCTACTGACACCTGCTTTCCAATCCATGCGCATGCCGCGTCGAAGAACAGATCCGTGCAGAATCCCTTTGTTTTCACAATCGTCTCATTATGCAGAAGCACATTGTCGAAGTAGGTGTTCTCACGGTTGGGCTGGAAATCCCCAAACACGTACTGCCCGATGCCACCGCCCCCGTGCACCAGCACTTCGTCGAAGCCCCGGTTTCCGGGCTCGTATTCCTCCTCGTCCCCAAGATGCCACTTCCCGAAGATCCCGGTCTTGTAGCCGGCCTTCTGCAGGGCCACGGGGAACATCACCACGTCGAGAGCGGCGCGCTCCCGTGGCGCAATGGTGTGCGTGATTCCGACCTCGAACGGGTAGCGCCCGCTCATAATGGCCCCGCGTGTGGGCGAACAGGTGGGGCTGACGTGGAAATTCGCAAAGCGGGTGGACTGGGCATGGAAGCGATCGAGTTGCGGGGTTTTCAGAACCGGGCTCCCCATGCAGGAGAGATCGCCCATGCCCTGGTCGTCGGTCATCACCAGGATGATGTTGGGGCGGCTGCCCGAAAGCGGCTTGGCCCAAAGCGGCGCGGCACAGGCGAGGGAAAGTAGTGTGATAAGCAATACGCGTGTCGTTGATTTCATTCTGTCCTTCGTCCTCTTCGCCAATCAGAAATACCCAAAGATGCTACCCGAACACGAACGATCCCGCAATGGACAGATCCATCAAATTCCTGTACGATCTTGATATTCAATGAATACATCAATCTTCATAGCCACGGGCGGAGCGTTTCACTGCACGCCCGACATTTGGGGTTCGCCCGGCAGCTTAACTCCGCTGACGAGAGTCTACTCTCCGATATCCGGGCAGGCCTGGGTAGAGTTGGGCGGACAACGTACGACGATCGTTCCGGGCGGACTCTATCTCATTCCACCCCACCATTCGCTGGCCTACGCCCCCGACCCGGAGATGATGCTCAACTGGTTTCACTTCATGCCGGCATCGCCCCTCGTGGATGCGCGGCTGACGAGCCTGAGAGCGGTGCACTGCTTTGATGCCAAGGTTTCCGATCGCTGGGTGCCGGTCATGCGAGACGGCAGCGATTTCTTCAAGGCTCCATCGCCGGGGCTCACGTTTCGCGTACAGGCCATGCTCAGCGAACTGATTGGTTTGCTCATGGACACGATCCCGGATGCGCCTCCCGACAAGCGACTGATGCCGGCCCTGCGTTACATGGATGATCATGTGATGGAAACCGTATTGCTGGCCGACATTGCATCATCTGCCGGTCTCAGCCCTGAGCACTTCCACCGCCTGTTTCGGGCGCAGTTTGACACAACACCGTTTGAGTTTCTGTTACGGCGACGCATGGCCAAGGCCCGTCAACGACTGAGCGGCGGGGCCTACAGCGTCAAAGAAGTGGCGGCGCAATGCGGCTACGACGACCCGTACTACTTCTCGCGGGTCTTCCGGCGGCATTTCCATTGCACACCCCGTGATGTCCGCAGCGGCAAGACACGGCCGCGTCCGTGATTGTTTGCTCGCGCTGTTTCGGGTGTTTTCAATGGGAAAACGCGTCCTCCTCACACAGAGGAAGCAGTCCTAGCCTACGGGGAGCTGCTGATTTGCAGCAGTGTAAGAAAGGTGTTTGCCTCAGGTCAGGAGGCGTTAGGCTTTCGTAGCTAGACGATCTCCTCTATTGACGAGCCGGTCAGGTGGCAGCAGTATAGTCAGACTATGGGACATCTTGATCTTCGTATTGGCGACCTTCCTCGCTTGATGCCGCTGGCCCCCAAGGTCAGCTCGGTAGGATATGTGCCATCCAAGACTGTCTGGGTTAGGAAATCGGTTCCAAAGGTGGCATTTTGCTTCATCCTGAGAGGGCGAGGACGGCTACGCTACGGCGATCGGTCGTTTTCGATTGAGTCGCCCTGCGTCTTTGTGCAGTGGCCGGGGGTCCATGAGGAGTATGGCCCCGAGCTGGAGGGGGCATCCTGGGATGAGGTATTCATAACCTATGATCCGAGCCTGACCTCAGTGTTCGAGGCGTGGGATACGCCACCCAGCGAACAGCCGATCTGGCCGATTGCGTCTGTTCACAAGGTGCGCCGGCTGACTGAGGAGTTGATCGACTGCATGCAGAATGCGCAGGTAAGCGGAATAGCCGACCGGATCGACAGCATCTGCGAGCGAATGCTGCAGGAATCCAGGCTTGCGCCGACGGGGCCGTCGCATACCCCGCACGATGGCGACCTGGATCATATTCGCGCCTACCTGGCAGACAACCTAGACCGGCGACTCGGCGTCAAGGAAACGGCCGAGAAGTACGGTATGTCAGAAGTGACGTTCCGTCGCTACTGGAAACAGCGCTTCGGGACCTCCTTCAAGCAATATCTGACCGATCTACGTATGCAGGAGGCCCGCCGCCTGCTTGAGACAACAAACTTTGAGATCAAAGAAATAGCCAGCCGTCTCGGATTCCACGACACCCTCTACTTCTCCCGTCGCTTCAGCCAGCAGGTCGGCATGCCTGCGACCCAATACCGCAAGCAATTTGGCGGTAGCGGTTCCCTCTAGTAGCGCAGAGCCGTCTCGGCCCCAGCGGCGAGTGAGGTACATGCACAGATTACGCAAGCCTCGCCCGGCGTGCTACTTGCCTTTGTGCTCATCAATCCGGACCTTGATGTTGTCGATATAGGCGATGCCTGGCTCTGAGCTCCAGCCGCAGAAGCTAAACCAGCCCAGGCCCTCGTAGTCTTTACTCTCACAGGGGCCCTTGAATGACTGGCTGCCGCCCTCGGCGGAGGTGAGCGTACCTTTGACCATCCGTTTGCCGGGCACGCCCTGCAGGAAACTGAACTCGACGTGGTGCCACACCCCGACCTTGGCTGGCAGTACCTTTCCCGCAATCTCGATTGTATTGTCGGGTTTGAGGTTGAGCTGGGTGATGTTTCGCACGTTCGGTGGCTTCAGGTAGTCGCCATAGTGACGCAGTATCAGGGAGATTCCACAGGGAGTGTCGGCGTCGATCATGAGGTCGCAAGAAACGTTCACCTTTCCGCCTAGAATCTGACTCCTCTCAAACGTTGTCTGGCAGAGGGGTGCCCATGCATGCTCGGTCTTCCCGTCCTGCAGAACCGCGGCGTGCTTACCCGATGCGGCGGCCTTGTCCGTCACGTTAATCAGGATGCCGTTCTGCGGGTCCGTACCATGGGTGCCTTCTAGTTCTGTACCAGGTGCGAGTGACTCGAAGTCATTGTGGTAGATGACCACGGAGCCTTTGGCCTGCCTGAGCGTGTTCGCCCCGCCCTTTTCGATCGGGGTGGGCCCTTCGATGAAGCGACTCTTGGGCGGTACTTGCCTGGCATCGGCCGCATCAAGACAGAGGATTGAGCCGTCTTTGAGCGAGACAAAGATGCGCCCCTCCACGGCGGCCAATCCGTCCCAGACCGGCGGTGCAGGCAGCTCAATCTCGCCTGTTGCCTTGCCGCTCTCGGCGGAGAGGGTCCAGAGCAGACCGCCTTTCGTGCCGGCGTAGGAGGCCGCCATATCGTCGCGGGTGTAACCCTCGCGCATGGGAACACCGGCCACAACCAGCTTGTCGCTCGCTTTCAACACGGCGTGCCCGGCTATTGGGATCTGGGCTGTCCAGTTGCGGGCCCACGTCTCCCACTTGCGCATACGCGGTACCGTGGGGCCACCGGTATTCGGAATCTCGCGGCCGCGCATTCCTTTGGGTACTCTGCGCCCGGAGACGATGCGATACATGTCGAGTGTAGGCTTCAGGCCATGGTTTGAGTGTCGCCCCGGGGCGTATCCGCGTACTTCGTAGAAGGCGTTTCCGTCTGTCACCATGATATCTCCGAGCGGGCCATCTGTCTCATAGCCGCCGCCCGTGCCATAGGAAAGATCTGTATCCACGGTCCAGTAGGTGCGGTGTTGCGGATTGGCCGTCAGGAAACCGGCCGATGCCATCAGGTGTGGAATCTTTGATTCATAGGGGCTGACGGGGGTTAGATCCTGCTTGAAGGCCTGGTGACGGATGAACACGTTGTTTCCGCGACTTGAGAGGATGTCCGACCGGAAGCCCTGGCTGCGGAACTGACTGCCGTGCTGGTTGAGGGGGAAGTTGTTCTCATCGTAGGGG
>JABGOW010000108.1 GCA_018645275.1 Verrucomicrobiota bacterium | reverse complement strand
GCCAAATTGTGGGAGGAGTTCAAGCTGTATCTTGTCACGGGCGGTCTTCCCGAGGTCGTCGCTACGTTTATGGGCGCCAGAGAGGACTTGCTGACGGCTTTTCGGGAGGTCAGATCCATCCAGACGCGCCTGATCTCTGAGTACGTGGCCGATATGGCAAAGCATTGCGGCAAACAGAACGCCATGCATCTTGAGCGCCTGTGGCGAAATGTTCCAGCTCAGCTCGCGAGAGAACAGGATGGCTCCGCACCTAAGTTTGTCTTCAAAGACGTACTTCCCTCCGTCAAGGGGTACGAACGGCTGGCCGGAACCATAGACTGGCTCGCCTCGGCGGGGCTGATTATACGGTTGCCTATCGTGAACAGTGGGCAGCTTCCCTTTGCGGGCTACGAGCGGGAGAGCTTCTTCAAGCTCTTCGTGTTCGATGTGGGGATACTGGGCGCACTCAGCCGTCTACCGGCAACCAGCATTCTTGATTATGACTATGGAACGTACAAAGGCTACTACGCTGAGAACGTTGTCATGCAGGAGCTTCTCGCCGCAAACTGGGACAACCTGGCCTGCTGGCGCGAGGGGCGCGCTGAAGTCGAGTTTATCTGTGAAGTCAACGGCGACGTGATCCCCGTCGAGGTTAAGTCCGGCTGGGTGACGCAGGCCAAGAGTCTGCGCGTCTTCTCCGACAAGTATGCCCCGCCGTATTGTGCGGTGTTCAGTGCACGCAACCTTGCCCTGGACCCTCGATCAAGAAAGCACAACTACCCGCTTTACCTGGCCTCGAAGTTCCCCTTGCGTCGAGCCCTCCCCGATCAGAGCACCCATTGAGGCCAAAGGAAAAGAGCATGTTCTGGAGCGCCACAACATATGTATTCGCAATCTGAACACACGGGGTAAGTCATGCAATTCGCCGTAAACATCCTGACAGCGCGGTATCGTCGGCTGCCCGACTGGGAGATTACGGTCTCGGAGCGGCCTTATTGGCGGCTCTGGTGGAGCGAGGAGGAGCTGTTTAACCACGGAAGGCACTAAAATCCACAGAAAGGGGAGTTGTCGGTCAGTCACCGGAGAACTGCACACTCGTGTACGGAGGTGATCAGGAGCAGAGCCGTTCCGCCGGCCATGTACTACCATGGCGGCAAGCCCACTGCCTCTAGTGTATCCTTGTATTTGGAGCGTAGACAGAACCGTAAAGGGTCGATTCAGGAACATGGAGCAAAGTCGAGGAGATAAACCATGCAATTCGCCGTAAACATCCTGACCGCGCGTTACCGCAAGCTCCCAGACTGGGAGATCCTTGTATCCGAGCGGCCTTATTGGCGGCTCTGGTGGAGCGAGGAGGCCGGGATATCGGTGGAGACGGAGGGTGAAGAGGCCGAACTGACGCCGGAGCGTGTTGTTTTGCTGGCGCCGCACACAACCTTCAACCCCACCATGCGGAACCCGGTGCACCACCTGAATTTGCACTTTCAGCTCGAAGCGCCCTTTGATCTGGCCGTTAAGGGGATTTACACCATTCCGGTGACTGCAGCGCTCGCGGAAGAGCTGGAGGCAGCCAAGGGCGCCATCCGCCAGAGACGACGGCGTCGGATACTGGTTCTAACCCGGCTCATCAATAGCGCCTGCCTGGCCTTGCCCGACGACGCGTGGCGTGAGCCTGTGTCGGATGCCCGGTTTGTGGGCGTCATGTCGGCCATGGAGCAGCACCAGGGCGAACCGCTATCCAACGTCGACCTCGCGGCCATCGCCAATATGGCACCAACGGCCTTTGTGCGGAGCTTCAGTCAGCGCTTCGGCATCTCGCCTCAGGCACACTACCTGGAGATGCGTCTCGAGAAGGCCAGCCTCATGCTGGAGTACGAGAAGTGCAGCATCGAACACGTCGCGGAAACCTGCGGCTTCTGCGACCGCAACTATTTCTCCACCGTCTTCCGCAAGAAACTCGGCGTCCCTCCCGCCACGTTTCGGAAAATGGCGCGGGAGGGGTAGGGGGGGGGATTAAGAATTGAAAATTGAAGAGTGAAGATTGAATATTGCATACAGCGTACACAAGCAAGCGGATTTATCTTGTCTGATATGGGTGCCCATATTAGTACACCCATATGAAAACTACATTGGATATTGCTGACAATATTGCGATTCAGTCCCGGGGGCTCTCAAAGCGTGAGCATGTGCCGTTCAAGGAGCTCGTTGAGGAGGGCCTGCAGCTTGTTCTTCAGAAGCACGCCGCGGCTCCGAAGCGGGCAGTCAAGCCGGTCACATTCAAGGGGCGGGGTGTGACAGCCGAGTTTCAGTCGGGGGCTTGGACCGATATCCGTGACACCATCTACGCTGGCCATGGCTCTTGCTGCCATGCTGGTCTGGATTGAGTCCCCGATGTGCGAGATGATCGGCGAGGGGCCGGAGTACTTCTCAGTGCTAGAGCGTTTGGCTTCCGCAGCGCAGTTATCGGGTCCCGTGATTCACGATGCACGCATCGCGGCGATCTGCCAGCACAACGGCATATCCGAGCTGCTCTCGTGCGACCGTGACTTCTCGCGATTCTCGGAGCTGAAGACACGCAATCCTCTGACGTAAGCCGTCTTGCGGCATCTGAATCGCATCGATGTCTCAACCGTTGGCATCCGTGCAACACGGAGATGCATTGATGTATTTCGTTCTGATGTGGGGTGGGCTATAGTGTCCGTCGAAGGCTGGTAGATTCCAGGAGGTTAATGTGTCTGTAAGTGAGAGCGATACTATGAGAAGTACCCCAAACGTTGTTTTCTTTTTTGCCGATGACTGGGGCTGGGGAGATCTGAGTTGCCACGGTCATCCCTATGTGGAAACCCCGAATATTGATCGACTTGCGCGTGAAGGTACGGACTTCCATCGCTTTACGGTCACCAGCGGCGTGTGCTCTCCCAGCCGATGTTCGATTCTGACCGGGCACTTCCCGTCTCGTTACAACATCGACGGCCATTTTGCCCATGTACCGTCCAATGCGAAGCGCAACATGCCGGACTGGCTCGACACAAAGGCACCGCTTCTGCCGCGGGCCCTACAGGACGCCGGCTACCGGACCGCCCACTACGGCAAGTGGCACCTGGCCAACGACATGATTCCCGACTCTCCGCTCCCATCGGAATATGGATATGATGACTATGGCGCATTCAACTGTGCCGGTGAGCAGATGCCCTGGTACGACGACGCAAACCGGGCCTCAGCATTCATCGACAAGAGCGTGGTTGAGGAGAAGCCCTTCTTCATCAACATGTGGTTGCATGAGCCTCATACCCCGTTCCATTGCCTACCCAAGTATGAATGGCAGTTCCGCCACCTGGACCGTGCCGACCAGATCTACGCGGCGGTCCTCGCCCACGCCGATGAACGCATCGGCCAGGTGCTGGACCAGCTCGAGCAGCTTGGCATTCTGGATGACACGCTTGTGATCTTCAGTTCCGACAATGGTCCATCGCGCGCCGTTGATCCCGGCGAACCCGAGCTCTGCTACGATAGTGCCACGGGAACCGGCTGGGGCAATAACGCCTCCAAGGGAATCACCGGAGGCCGACGCGGCTACAAGGGAGCCCTCTTCGAAGGCGGAGTCGGCGTCCCCTTTATCGTCCGCTGGCCCGGCAAGGTCGCCGCAGGAGAGGTGGATGATGCCTCTCTCATCTCCTCCGTGGATCTGCTGCCAACCTTCTGCGAAGTGACCGGGGCCAAAATGCCGGACGACTATGTACCGGATGGGGTTAACATCCTCGATGTGATACAGGGCACTCCAACGAAGAGCCGGGAAACACCGCTTTTCTGGAAGATCGGCGCCGCATGGCCACCCGATCCTAAACGTCCGGACCACTGGGTGTCCTGGGCCGTCCTGAAGGGGCGTTGGAAACTCGTCGGCAACCAGGATCTGAGCTATCTCGAACTCTTCGATATTGCCGGGGATGTTGCCGAAAGCAACAACCTGAAGGAAGACCAGACCGAGATTGCCGAGAACCTGCTGGCCGAACTCAAGCAGTGGCAGACCACCTTGCCGAAGGCACCACCTGAGAGCACCTGCTCACGCTTGAGAGCGGAGCTGGATTGACCTCGGGAAGGTGTGTCGGACAACAGCCATTTTTTGAGAAGCCGCTTCGATGGCGACGTGGAACTGCTCAACCACGGAAGGCACGGAATCCACGGAAAGGAAATCGGTCTGAAAGGGAGGGAGGGCTCGACCTCTGGTTCATAGGGACTTCAGTATCGCCTGATATACTTCGACGCCGATGCGCAGGTTGTGCTCGCTTACCAGGGTATCTACGAGTCGACGTGCTTCCTTCTTGGTGATGATCTCGTCCCGTGTCGCACGTAGAAGAATGCCGAGAGTGCCCAGGGGGCGAATGCCTTCAATCTCCGCCATGGATCGCGTCACCCGCTCATCACACAGCAGGAAGTCTGCTTTGCTGCGGAGCGCTAGTGTCAGTGCCGCATTGTCCGCTGCACTCATCGCGGTCGCAAAGCGGCGTGGTTTTCGCACCTGCTCGACTTTGGTTGTTGCGAGGAAATGCGTGATCACCTCTTCCTCAACCGGGTCCATGCCCGGCACCACCAGCTCCTTGACGACGGTGCGCGGTATTCGGATATCTTCACCAAGCAGTCTCTGGATAAGGTCGAGTCTGCGGATCTTGGCGAGAAATATGATTGGACTGGCGTCGGCCACAACAATCATGGCTGCAGGTCCTTCGCCAAATCATCCACACCGTAATTCAGCTCAAGATCCGCACTCTTCATCTTGAGCATCATGTCGCGTAGCGTCAGGCCGGCAATCTCGGCGGCGCGGGAAAGGGTCGCCTCCCCATCGCGGTACGCCTGGCAGGCCCGATCAAACATGAGGTCTGCCGCCCCCTGCTGAAGCGCCCGCCGGAGAAACGTCGGCCGTTCTACTCCCAGTTCTTTGGCCAACCGCTCAAGCCTGCCCACCTCGCTGCGCGGCAGCCGCATGGATATGGTCATCGTACTCATATGTTTACATCTCCTTCATCTGTAAACATGTTAGCAGTGATGGCCTGTGTAAGCAACCGTATTCAGGGGACGGGCTTTTGCGATGTAAAGGATTTGAGCTGTTGATTGCACACATGTGCACATGCAC
>JABGOW010000304.1 GCA_018645275.1 Verrucomicrobiota bacterium | reverse complement strand
ATATTGGTCACCCTCTAAGTGTGAGGACTGTCTACTTTTTCCGGGCAGGCTCAAACCTGCATATCAGTGATTAAGCAGTTCGACTAAGCGTAACCAACGAAGGGTGGCGACTAAGAGTGCGATCAAGTGTGGGCTTAAGTGTGAAGATACTCGTGCTTGTCTATTGTTCTTTCTGGGTTCATGCCTCTACGTCCAGGCATCAACATTTGAACGTTATCAAAATCTCTTCGTGCTAACAGGGCCGAACCGCCCCATCTTTCGAGCGGCGGCTTGCACCTCGAGTCCGCTTGAAAGGGGCAGCGACTCTCCTTTGTAGACCGGCGAATCGGGGGTCGGCTGACTTCCGTCCAGTGTGTAGTGAATCTCCACAGAGGGATCTGAACTGCTCAGCTCAACCCGTCCCTCTCCGGCGTTATGGATGACCACCCCACCCACGACAGGGAACTGCGGACGTGCCACATCAAACGGGTCCTTCAATCCGGCATTCCAGGGACGCAGGGCATAAGCAAAGTCAGTCCGCCGTGGACGAATGATATGTTCCCATAAGGGGCCAGGTCCGCAACTGCCGTTTCCGATACCGAGCTGTTTGCAATCAATGCTCAGGACCACATCCTTGGAGGAATTGAGGTCGCAGGTGTGTCGTCTGGCCGCCAATTCCTGCTGGGTATAGTGCAGCGCGGTGAAAGACATCCGCTGATCCGCAACGACCATCAAACCAGCGTCGTCGTCAGCGCTCAATGTCAACCAACGGACATCCTCACGATTTCCGCAGGCCTGCGGCTTTGGATAGGGGACATACTGCTGCGCAACCGTCGATGTATACAGGCCGACATCGGCCGCCACCTTGCGGTCACTGTAGTTTTCCCATGGACCGTGTCCAAAGTACCGCAGATTGTCAAAAGTACCGGGCACCTGCAGATCAAAACCCATGCGCCCCAAGGTCAGTCGAGGATGCTTCCCCGACGGCTCGATCGAATTGTCAGAAACGATGGTTCCATCGCCGAATACAGTCCACGCGGTATTGACATCAAGCTCAACCCCCTTCGGTGTACGATAATTCACCTGAACGAGTACCTGGACGCAGCCGGCAGTCGGTCCAAGCACCGACACCGATTTGACGGTCCGCAGCATGTTATGCAGTTGAAGCGCGTCCCACTCTCTGAACGTATACCGGTCGTTACTAACTCGTGCGCGATATACACTGAACTCAGGGCCGCGACCATGGATCAGCGTCCGTCCTCCGTAGACCAGTTTGTCGATGGTGCCACTGCCTGCACCAAAATGAACCGAAAAATCCTTGCCGCTAACCCTTACGCCATTGTCCCTGGAGATCTCCAGTTCCGCGTCGTCGGCGATATGCATCAGCGGCCGTTCGGTGGTCATGACTCTGAATTGTGCCGTCGCTACTTCATGTCCCTCCGGCGCCCATGGCGCGGCGGAGGCTAGCTTGAACGAGACACGCAAAAACGTTTCTGTGCCCGGTCTGCGTTCGGCACGGGCCACAGTCTCCTTGAAGTGTCTACCTAAAGACACCGTTGTGTCTGCACCTGCAGGAACGTCTAGCTGACCCAACTGACCCTTTGCCAACATCTCCCCTTCGGCGAAAAGCTCCCAACTCGCATTCAGGGCATCAAGGTTCGTATGGAAGTACTTGTTGCTGATCGTCAGGGCCCCATCGTCCACGAGCCCAATTCCTACATATTGGTAGATGCGCTTCATCTCATGCATCTTCGGCGGGATTTCCCGATCCGCAAAAAGCATGCCGTTGATACAGAAATCACCACTGTTGGGGTGATCGCCGAAATCTCCGCCATACGCAAAGAACTGCTTGCCGCCCTGCATGCCGGGTGCGACGACGGCATTGCCGTCCGGGCCATAGGTGGCTCGCAGCCCCTGATCCACCCAATCCCAGATGCATCCGCCGATCAACCGCGGGTACGTTTCGATTACGTCCCAGTACTCCTTGAAGTTGCCCAAGGCGTTGCCCATGGCATGGGCATATTCACATACGAAAAATGGTTTGGCCGAATCGCTCTCTCCCTGTTTGGTCAGCATATCCAGATTGGGGTACATGGTGCTGTCGATATCGGCCACCTCGTTGAACCGTTCATAGTGGATCAGGCGCGTATCATCAATTCTCACCATCGCGCGGCGCATGGCCTCAAAATTGGGCCCCGGTCCGGCTTCATTGCCGAGTGACCAGAAAACAACCGATGGATGATTCTTGTCGCGCTCCACCATGCGGACTCCGCGGTCCACGTGAGCGGCCTCCCAGCTAGGGGCACACCCGAGCTGTGTTGCTGGATTGTTCATTAAGCTATGGCTTTCCAGATTGGCCTCATCCATTACATAGATCCCATAGTAGTCGCAAAGCTTGTAGAAACGTGGATCGTTTGGATAGTGCGCGGTCCGCACGGTGTTCACATTGAACTGCTTCATCAACAGAATGTCCTTCAGCATCAGATCATCCGTCATAACGCGCCCTCTGTCCGGGTCGATCTCATGCCGGTTCACACCTTTAAGAAGCACACTCTTGCCATTCACGAAGAGCTGCTGATCCCTGATTTCGATTCTTCGGAATCCGGTCTTGCAGGTGAGGTATTGTGTTTCGACGTCATCCTGTGTTAGCGAAAGAACCAGGGTATAGAGGTAGGGGGTTTCAGCGGTCCAGTGTTTGACTTCCGGTATGTCCGCCGCCAAAGATATCGCCTGCTCGACGCCAGCATCCAGTGCAGAGAGCGAGGCCCGCGGGGTTGCCACGATCCTGCCTTCAGCATCCAGCAGTTTCGCCTCCACCTGCAATCTGCCGGCATCCTTTGTCCCCAGGTTACGCAGGTCGGCTGTTACAGAGAGTTTGCCATCCCTGTAATCATTAGACAGGTCTCCGACCGCAAAGAAATCGCGGATGTGAACGTGAGGCGTTGCGAAGAGGAATACGTCACGATAGATGCCGCTGAGACGCCAAAAATCCTGATCCTCCAGGTAACTGCCATCGCACCAGCGATACACCTCGCACGCCAGCGTATTCTTACCGGGTTGAAGGGTGTCTGTGATGTCAAATTCGGCGGGAGTCATCGAGCCCTGGCTGTAACCGACCTCCTGCCCGTTTACCCAGACGTACATCGCACTCTGGACCCCGGCAAAATGGAGAAAGACTCGACGTCCGTCCCACGCTGCCGGCACGTCGAAATCGCGGCGGTAAGACCCCACAGGATTCCGAAACGTCGCCTGAGTCCAGTGCTTCGGCACAGCCCCCATGATGCGCGGAGGATCGGTCCGGAAGTTGTAGTCGTCTTTGGCATTCCAGTCTCGGGGCGAACCTGTTCGGAACGGATACTCGGCATTCGAATAGATCGGCTTGCCGTAACCCTCGATCTGCCAATTGCTCGGAACCGGAATCCTATCCCACGAATGGACATCAAACTCCGGGGCGAAGAAGCCAATCGGACGTTCATCCGGTTTCTTGGCCCAATGGAACTTCCAGTTTCCATTCAGCGAGCGGAGCCATGGGGAATCAGCGGCATCGGCGATCGCATGTTGTTCAGAGTCATAGGGAATGAATGTCGCATGACCGGGTTGCTTATTGCGGCCGATCATCGTCTCGTTTTCCCAGTCAGGATGAAGTGTGTCGGCAGGAGGCGTATCCAGGAGTTCAATTTCACGAATACTGGGCCAGCACCCGGCGGGCGCGCCAATAACCGTTACGCGAACAAAGCGAACCGCCCCTTGGAACTTCAGGCTGTCCACAATTCGCTCGCCCGCATTACTGAATTGCGTTCGGTCGACCAACAGTTTCCAATCTTCCCCATCCAAAGACCCCTCAACCCGGTACTGGTAGGCCCCCTTTGTTTCCCAGGTTATGGCCACACCTTTGGCGCGGCGCGGTTGGTCCATTTCGAGCATCACCCACGCCGGGACAACTCCACCTTTGACGCACCAGCGGGTGGATAAATCGCCGTCCACCGCAAACTCTGCTCGATTACGCTCCTGCTGCGAAGAAGCTGTCACCACGTAATTCTCAGCCATAACGTTTCCGTTAATGATTGCCATCAATGCAACGGCAATTGCTGCTCCTTTCTTCACGCTCATACGATATCTCACATTTCTGTTTTTTTGATTCCGTTTCCTGATGAATCACTATTCATCCTCAGCCACGTAATGCGCTGCCAATCGCCGTACGCGGGGTTCTGCTTTTGCCTTAGTGACCCTGAGTCTGATTCTGGATGTGGATACAGCATCAAATTGCTCGATCCTCTTGTGTCCGACGGACTCGCCAGAGCAAAGGGGGCGCCAGCTACCGTCCGGGGACACGGCCTCCACCACGTACTCCAGGATTCGCTCCCCGTGCGAAATATCCTCCATGATCACAACGTGGTTGACCCGCCGCGAACCGTCCAGCTCCAGTTCAATCTGGTCACCATGCCCATGAGTCGCGGTCACGTCAGCGGGAAAGCGCCGGCGGATTTCATGGCCGAACTCCCTCAAGCGCTGCACGTCTCCATTTGGAATCAGACCATCACGGTTCGGGCTGACGTTCAGAAGCAGGTTGCTGTTACGCCCGACGGACCGGTAATAGAGGCCCATCAGGTGCTCCAGGCTGAGCAGGCTATCTTCGGTGTCCGGTGCCCAATGCCAGTTGTGCTCGCGAATGGTTGTGTCGCATTCAGCGGGTACCCACAGCGCACCGTCCGGGTTACCTGAGAGATCCATCTCGGTCAGGCCGTCTTCAGCCGACCCCTGATGAGCCGTGCTCCAGTTCGGGTACAGCGCCTCGCCCCGTTCATTGCCGACCCAGCGGATCACGTTTGGCATGACGGTCGGTCCCTGGAACAAAACAGCATTTGGCTGGAGCTCCTTGAGTAGCCCGACCACATCCACACCCGTGATATCCTGCCCGGGGTCGCCTCCGTCAAACCAGATTTCCATGAGCGGTCCGTAGTTTGTCCACAGTTCCCGCAGGGCTTGGGTACGCGCCGTCGCGAACTCTTTCTGCTTATCCGGGTCGCCGCCCTTGCCCTCGTTCACCCTGCCGGGATGGTCCTGTCGCCAATAGCCGTTCACGCACATATGCGAGTACAGGCCGGGCTGAATCCCGTACTTGCGGCAGGACGCCACGAAATCCC
>JABGOW010000171.1 GCA_018645275.1 Verrucomicrobiota bacterium | reverse complement strand
CCTACGATGTATTCCACAAGACAGCCCGGCTTGAGGTCGGCGAAACGGTGCGCGTTGTCTCGCAGCAGGGCAACCCGCCTGATCTGTATCTGACTGTATCGACCACCGCGCGCGGGCCTAACACGCCCGGTGAGCATGGAATTCGCCTGAACTGGATAGGCTCACTCAGGGCACGGGTATACAACAACGGCGACGAAGCAAACATGGCGTTTGGTGACGCGGTTGCTTCAGGCACCGAGGTGGTGCTGTATATCTCCCGCGTTACGGATACGGAATATGCGGTTGGCTATTTCGCGGGAACTTATGGCGAAGGCGAACTGGCTGGCATTTCGATCCCCGGAACAGCCGGACGAGACCTTTATATTGGCGTCGAGGACTACAACTCTAAATCGTCTTTCGACAACCTTCAGGTGATAAGCCTTGCAGACATACCCGTCATCGACAGCTTTACGGCAACCCCTCCCTTCCTTCATGAACCCGGGAACATCACGCTCGCGTGGTCCGCGCAGAATGCTGTAGAGACCACATTGAACGGGGAGGTTGTCACGGGAACGTCAGCGGTTCGCATGCTGAAAGAGCCAACACGCTTTTCGTTGGTAGCCATGGGCAGAAGCGGAATTGCGGTTAGCCGCACGCTCTATGTATCCCCTATGGTCGATCCCCGCTTTCCCGCAGAAGCGAAGTCCCTTCCTGTGGATTCCGGAAGGAAACGGAACCTGTGGCCTCCTAAGCATATCCGGCGGATGGAGGAGGAGCGGACAACGTTGCTTGAAGCTATCTCCGTTTTGCCCCAGCGCCAGCCCAGACCACTATCCTCCCGCTTGGGTTACCATTCCCGGTTTGAGGAAGGCGTAGTCATCGACGGGGCACTGCCAAGCCAGATCGACTTCAAATGGAACGGAGCTCCGTGGCTGGATTCGGTCGCATTGGCGCCGGCTTTCCATGCGAGGGGGCAAGGGGCCTATGCCTTCCCCAAGCGGTTCAGGATTGAGCTCCGCGATGCTGAAACAAGCGCATTTGAAACGGTCGTGGATTGGATGGACGAGGATTTCCCCGATCCGGGGCCATACCCGGTGTTCTTTGCTGCAATCAACCAGCGCGCAAGTGAGGTCCGCGTCACCATCCCGCAGGTTGCACGTGAATCCGACATGGCCTATTCCGCACTGGGGGAAATCTATGTGCTGCGTCAGAGATCGGACGGCAGTACAGGGGACAGCATGGTGCAGTGGGGACGCAGGCATGTCGAGGTCACGGCGACGAATCCCTTCTCGTTCCCGCCACTCTGGGATCTGGACTACCTGCATGATGGTCTGACGGGGTTGGGATTTCCCCTGAGCGACGAGAAGGTGGAATCCAAAGATCTGATGATTATCTTCGAGGACGGGGAGTGTCCGGAAGAGATCGTACTGTTACTGGATCTCGGCGACGTACGGGAAATCGGCAGAATCGACTTCTGGCCGGCGGCACCGCCAGCCGGCCTGGCCTTTCCTTCGTTTGGGTTCCCTGACAACATCACGGTGGCGCTTTCCCGTGACCCGGATTTCGAAACAGCGAAAAGGCTGGATGTGGCAAACAGACCCGGGAACATGATCGGTGAAACCTTGGCGAGTGTTGCGGCCGGTGCGTACAAGGCTCGGTATCTGCGCGTGACCATAAAGGGACTGGGCGAACATCAAGGGAAGCGAATCCTGGGGTTGGGGGAAATTCTGCTCACCGAATTTGAGGAGCCGCTATCTATCAACTGCAAGGTCACTGCGCAGGGGATTCCCGATGCAGATCTTGACCAGTTACCCCGTCTCGTCGATGGCTGCAGTTGGCAACGCCGGATTCTTTCGCAGGGGGAATGGGTCAAGGGGTTGGCCAAGCGCCGGCCTTTGGACCGGCGACTGGCCGTGGTGGAGGGGGAGCTGGACCGGGCACGGGCTGCCTGGCGGAAGACCCTACAACGTGCCGCAGTTTCCGGCAGTAGTGTGGTTCTGCTTGGATTGGTTCTTGGTATTGTGCTTCAGCGGCGGCGGCAGCACCGCATTCTGGACCGCCTGAAGTGGCGCATCGCACGCGATCTCCACGATGACGTGGGCAGTAACCTCGGTAGCATTTCACTGGTGGCGGAACGCCTGGAGCAGGACGTCGATAGTGACGAGGCCCGGGAGGATCTTATGGATCTTACGCTGTTGGCCCGCGAAGCCTCCGCCTCGCTCCGGGATGTGGTATGGGTGATCGACCGGACCACAATCCGCCTTCCGGAACTTATTCACCAGCTGATGGATCGGGCTCAGCGCGTCTTGACCGACGTCGAGCTTTCCGTTGAGACCCCTAATGATTGCCCGGACGCGATTGTTTCTTTGACTTTCAAACGGCACCTGATCATGTTTTTCAAGGAAGTGGTGCACAACTGTGCCCGGCATGCCAAGGCAACGGAAGTACGAATCTCCGTTTCGGTGGAGAGTCAACAGTTGTGCGTGCGGGTTGCCGACAACGGTTGTGGATTCGACATTTCCGCGCAACGGGACGGCTGGGGCGTGGATAGCATGCGGAAGCGGTCGGAGGAACTGGGCGGGACAATGGCCATAGATTCACGACCTGGTCAGGGCACCACAGTGGAGCTCGCGGTGCCATTGGCGGCATTGCTTAAGAACTTGGACGATCAGTACAAAACATCGAACTGACATGATACCGATCAACATATGGATTGTGGAAGACGACGCCGGCTACCGCCGCAACCTGCAGCGCTCGCTAGTCCGCGAGAAGCACATTGACTGCAACCGCGTATTCCCCTCGTGCATTGAATTTCTTGAAGCCATCAGAACCGACAAGCATCCCGACCTGGTGTTGATGGACCTTGGTCTGCCCGGCATGAGCGGCGTGGAGGGAATCCGGGAATTGAAGACTTTTGCTCCCGATGTGGCCGTGATTGTCCTGACCCTCAGCGACGACAAAGAAAAGGTGATGCAATCTCTGGATGCCGGTGCGGCGGGCTACCTGTTGAAATCCTCGAGCACCCGACAAATCGTCAACGGCCTCGAACAGGTTTTCATGGGGTCTGCGGCACTAAGCCCGAAGGTTGCCAAGATCGTCCTTGAAGAGCTTCGCAAGCCCGGTGCTGGGGAATTCAGTCTGTCCGACCGCGAGAAAGAAGTGCTCGGACTGCTGGCAGAGGATCTGTCGATAAAGGAAATTGCCGCCCAGCTTGAGGTCAGTCGAGCCACGGCGGCCTTCCATCTCGGCAACATCTACAAAAAGCTGGATGTCCAATCCCAAACCGGGGCCGTTGCCAAGGCCCTGCGCGCTGGCGTTATTTAGGCAGAGTTGGAAGTTGCTTCGCGAGCGCCGGAGAGGGGGGCAGATTAGGGCGAAAGATTAAGGCGAAGGATTAAGGACGAGACAGCCGTACAAGCCCTGATCCCAGCGCATGTTGGAGTTTGCAGAAGATTCGGTACGCAACCCAATGGGGCTTCGGGAAAGCCCCGAAGGGGCGACATATACCAGCCCAGGGCAACGCCCTGGGTGAACAATAGAGAGAGTATAGCCCTGAAAGGGCGGGATATAGATGCATACCATCCCCACTTGGGCATATCTCGCCCTTTCAGGGCTCAGTCGTTGTTGTTTCGTTTCCCAGGGCGTTGCCCTGGGCTAGTATATCAAGCCCTTTCAGGGCACTAACCATTTTTCGAATAGAGCCCGTTGCCCACGCAACGTAGCGAAAAACCGCCAAATCCCCTTCCCCCCTCCCTCCCGCCCGCAATCCCTTCCCCGTGGCTGCCCCCGCCCACCTATTCATTTGACTAGGTTGTGGATTCAAAATGTCATGCAGTATAATTGATGCTGTTTTTGAGAGTGTGCCCACAACGGCGACAGGCAGGCGGCAAGCCGGCGGAGAGGGACGTAGCGAATCTGAAGGCGACAACAGGAGGAGCGATGATGATGAAGACTCTAAATATGCTGACAATTGCCTTAGTCACAATTGCATGGATCACAGCAACCTCGGCCGACGCCGGGCTGATCGGCCACTGGACCTTTGACGAAGGAACGGGTAGCACCACGGCGGATTCATCGACAAACCCCAATACCGCCACTCAGGCGGGAGTTGCCGGTTCATGGACGGACGGCGCGGTGGGGGGAGCTTATACTCTCGGAGGAACGACTTGCCGGTTCGAGCTAGGCGACTCAAGCGACCTGCGGGTGACCGCAGCCGTGACGGTGTCGGCGTGGGTGAATCCAACGGCGGCCTCTAGCTGGGGCCTCATCGCAGGTATCGACACTACGGGCGGCACTGCCAACGACATGTACGCGCTCAAGACTGAAGGATCAGGCGATTCAGACAAGCCACACTGGGCTGTAGTCTCGGGGGGAGGCGGAGACAACATAGCCCTCACAGCGTCTGATACACTGGCAAACTTCAGCGCGGCGACAGCCGACGGGTGGGTTCACGTGGTTGGTATATTTAACCCCGGTGTCGGTGCCTACCTATACGTGAATGGCGTCCTTGAGGCGTCGGATGAGAGTTCGGTGCCGACGTCCATTCAGCTCAAAACAACAGATTTCCAGATTGGCCACAATGCGGCAGACAGCGGCGGCTATCCCCTAAACGCCGCCGTTGATGACGTGCGGGTCTACGACTCCGTAATGACACCGGCGGAGATTATTGAAGAGACCTTCCCCGATGGACTGATCGCGCACTGGAGATTCGACGAGGGCACAGGAACCACGGCGGAGGATTCCTCGTCACACGCCAATGTCGCTACCCAGGCGGGCACGGTCGGATCCTGGGTTAGTGGCAAGAGTGACGATGCCTATGAACTCGGTGGCTCTTCCAGCCGCTTTGAACTGGACTATTCCGGCCACTTGCAGGTGACCGGTGCCGTGACAGTGGCGGCTTGGGTGAATCCAACGGCGGGCTCGTCCTATGGGCTTATCGCGGGTATCGACCAGACCGGCGGCTCGACCAGCGATATGTACGCGCTCAAGACTGATGGCAGCGATAATCCGCACTGGGCTGTGATCGGACCGGGGACAGACGTCGGGCTCACGGCGTCCAGTACGCTAACCACACTAGGTGCGGCGGGCGATGGCTGGGTGCATTTGGTCGGCGTTTATGATCCGGACACCGGGTTTGCCGGTCTGTACGTGGATGGCGTGCTGGATGATTCCACTGCAACAGTTCC
>JABGOW010000254.1 GCA_018645275.1 Verrucomicrobiota bacterium | reverse complement strand
TTGTCGATATCGACACCAAGATCGTAGTCGGAACCGCGGAGCGCATGCCACATCACTGCAATATCCGGCTGACACGTTCCCCCCGAGCAGGGCGACATGGAGAGGTCAATGCCATCGGCACCTGCATCCAAAGCCGCTTTGTAGCCAATCACACCAATCCCGGCCGTCTCATGCGTGTGGAAGTGAATGTGCGTACCCTCTGGCAACATCTTGCGAGCCCGCTTGATCGTCTCGTAGACCTTTGAGGGAACTGCGGTTCCGGAGGCGTCTTTGAAACAGACTGAATCATAGGGGATTCCGGCATCCAGGATGCGGCGCAGCACACCCTCGTAGAATTCCGGATCATGGGCGCCCTCGCAACCCGGCGGCAGTTCCATCATCGTGACGCAGACCTGATGCTTCAAACCGGCTTCGTGAATGCACTTGCCACTGTGAATGAGATTGTTGACGTCGTTGAGGGCATCAAAATTGCGAATGGTGCTGATTCCATGCTTCTTGAAGAGCTTTGCATGGAGATCAACAACGTCGCTGGACTGCGAATCAAGTCCGACTACATTGGTTCCTCGAGCCAGAGTCTGGAGGTCTGCATCAGGTCCCGCTGTTTCGCGGAACTGATCCATCATTGCGAAGGCATCTTCATTGCAATAGAAGTAGAGCGACTGGAAGCGAGCGCCCCCTCCTGCTTCCATCCACGTAATGCCCGCATCTCGCGCTGCCGCCACTGCAGGCATAAAGTCTTTTGTCAGAACACGGGCACCGTAGACCGACTGAAAGCCGTCACGGAAAGCCGTGCACATGAATTTAACCAGCTTCTTAGCCATCAAAGCCTCATTTCTTCAGGTAAGCCGTCAATGCCGCCACCGCAACAGCAATTTCGTCAGAATCATCACTTGAGATGCGCCGAATGCGGCTCACGTCCTTGGATTGCTCCTGGAACCGAGCTGCATGCGTCTTAAAGAATGCGCCAACGAGCTGCATCACAAGAACCATCAGACTCAAGAAGAGTATGACCGTCCCCATTCCGGAAATCATCAATATTAGCCCTTGTTCAAGCATCAAAACCACGTCCTACGTGCCAATTTTATGGGTACTGCGGCATAAAAGGTGCTCTTTATAGCATGTAGGGCAATGCGGATGCAAGCTACGCGTGAATTTTTTAACGGATTCGCCGCGTGCGGGGCGGGAATCTCGTTCATTTTGGACAGGGCTGCAACGCGTATATCTCGTGCGATCTGCGGGGCGAGGGCGCCCCACCTCCATTCTTGCGAATAAGGCTGTGTTGCAGCAATGGAGCCGGAGCGACCTCGCCCCGGAAAAGACACGTTAGAGCTCAATCCTAACGGCAGCCCCGATGGTGACCGTATCTTTTGTGATATCATCCTCTATCGTATTGATGTCATCCCAGTCATCGAAACGATAGTTCGCATTAACGTCCAGAGTGATATAGGGGAAAAGGGAGAAATTGACCCCCGCGCGCACCGCGTAGAATGTACTATCGGTAAACGCTCCGTCGGTGAAGTACCTGCCAATCCCAAGCCCGGCATACAGGCCACTACCCACGATCACATACGCCTGCGGGGCGAACACTTCCTCAGTCGCTCCTCCGTAGTTCTCAGGAAGCATCTCGATGTCAATCTCGATACCAACCAAAGATACGGGCCGGAGCTGATAGGAAACGAGGTAGCCAAGTCCACTCTCATCGACGGTCTCATCAGTGACGTCAATATCACCGAGGACCGTCCAGTAGTGTGCCCCCACCCCAATGCGGTGCTTGGTCTCGGCTACGGACTCCTGCACCAGAACGCCACCAGAAACGGCCAACAATAAGCATAAAACCAACAGTCTACGCATAACCTATTCTCCCCGGTATTCGTTCGCTACAAGAATCGCCTTTTCGCCAGCACCTTAGCGAAAAGGCCAGAAGCGGGGAAGACAACAATACTGCACCTGTCATCCTGAGCGAAGTCGAAGGATCTCCAGCGCAGGACCTCACGCGGTGATTGGAGATCCCTCGGCAAGCTCGGGATGACCGTTAGCTGCTCTTCTCCCGTATGCGTCCATGCCCACGAGCCAACCGGCCTGCCGGTGGTTTTCTCGGGATGACAACAGAAGAGCGGTTACTGTGGATAATAGCCCACACAAGACAGCGAAGAACCGAAAAAAGAGGGCCCCGCTCCTGAGAATGGGGCCCTCGTGCTATCTGAGTGAGGAAGCTCTCTACTGGGCTGCCAATGCAGCTTGAGCTGCGGCCAACCGAGCAATCGGCACACGGTAAGGACTGCAAGACACGTAACCGAGGCCCACGTTGTGGCAGAACTCGACGGATTTCGGATCACCGCCATGCTCGCCACAGATGCCAAGTTTGATGTTCTTGCGGCTCTTGCGGCCCAGCTTGACCGCCGTTTCGACCAGGCGGCCGACGCCCTCCTGGTCCAGAACCTGGAACGGATCGTAGTCGTACACACCGGCGTTAACGTAGTCCCCAAGGAACTTGCCCGCATCATCACGGGAGAAACCACACCCCATCTGGGTCAGATCGTTCGTGCCAAAACTGAAGAACTCCGCCTCTTTGGCGATCTCATCCGCAGTCACGGCGGCGCGGGGCACCTCAATCATCGTTCCAATCATGACGTCGAGCGGCTTCTTCTTGGCGGCTTCGACCTCAGCGATGGTGTCAACGATGATCTGCTTCTGTGCCGCAAGCTCTTTCACGTTACCGACCAACGGAACCATGATTTCTGGCTTGGAACCCTTGACCTGGCATGCCGCTTCGCAGAGCGCACGTGTCTGCATGGCCGTCACTTCCGGGTACGTCATTCCCAAACGACACCCACGATGCCCCAGCATCGGGTTAAACTCGTGCAAGGCTTCCACCAGCTTCTTGATCTCACTGACTTTCACGCCCATAACCTGGGCCATTTCCTTCTGGCCCGCAGCGTCGTGCGGGAGGAACTCGTGCAGAGGCGGATCGAGCAAGCGAACCGTACAGGGCCGGCCCTTGAGCGCCCTGAAGATGCCGGCGAAATCCTTACGCTGAAGCGGCAACAGCTCCTTGAGCGCCTGCTTATACTGCTTGATCGCATCCAATCCAGCCTCAACGGCTTTTGATTTTTGGGCGGCCTTGCAGCTTGCTTCCACGGCATCAAGAGAGGACACCCCATACGTGTCCTTGAGACGCTTGACCGTCTCAGCCACGAGGATCAACTTGCGGAAGGAGACAATACGGTCTCCTTCGAAGAACATATGCTCGGTACGACACAGGCCAATACCCTCAGCACCAAACTTCACGGCAACTGCCGTGTCGTGCGGTGTATCAGCATTGGTGCGAACGTTCATCGTACGGTACTTGTCCGCCAACTTCATGATGATGCCAAAGGGGCCGGTGAGCTTGGGATCAACCGTTTCCACGGAGCCCTTGTAGACCGCACCCGTGGAGCCATTCAGGGAAATCCAATCGCCCGCCTTGACGGTGACTCCATTCACGGAGAGTTTCTTTCCCTTATAGTCCATGGTCACATCGCCGGCACCCGCCACGCAACATGTACCCATACCACGGGCAACCACCGCCGCGTGAGAGGTCATGCCGCCACGTGCCGTCAGAATGCCCTTTGCTACAGCCATACCACCGATATCTTCCGGACTGGTCTCAGTGCGGCAGAGAATCACCGGTGTATCCGACAACGTCGTCAGGTGTTCAGCCTCTTCCGCACTGAATACCACCTGCCCCGCAGCTGCCCCCGGTGAGGCCGGAAGGCCAACGGTCAGCTTCTTAGCCTCGTCCTCAGACGCTTTCACAAAAACAGGATGCAACAGCTGGTCCAGGCAGGCCGGGTCCACGCGCATCACGGCCTCTTTTTCCGAAATCAGCCCTTCTTTCACGAGGTCAGTGGCAATCTTTACGGCTGCAGCCGCAGTGCGCTTGCCGCTGCGCGTCTGGAGCATATAGAGCGTTCCATCTTCAATCGTGAACTCAATATCCTGCATGTCGGTGTAGTGCTTCTCCAACTGAATACGAATGCCATCCAGTTGCTTGAAGACCTTCGGCATGGCTTCCTGCAGAGAGGGAAAGTTGGCTTTGCGATCTGCTTCCGGAGTGCCCTGAGACTTCGCCCACTCACGTGATCCTCTCAGCGTAATCTGCTGAGGGGTCCGAATGCCGGCCACAACGTCTTCACCTTGCGCGTTGATGAGATACTCACCGTAGAAGTACTTGTTGGCTCCGGTGGAAGGATCGCGGGTGAATGCCACACCCGTGGCGGAATTGAGCCCCGAATTTCCAAATACCATGGTCTGAACGTTCACCGCCGTTCCAAGCAAGCCGCGAATGTCATTGAGTTGGCGATACTTAATGGCCCGAGGGTTGTTCCACGAACCGAAAACAGCATCGACTCCTGCATAGAGCTGCGCCATCGGATCCGTTGGGAAGGCCGCACCAGTGTCCCGCTCTACGACTTTCATGTATCGGTCGATCACGACCTTGAGATCGTCTACCGTAAGATCTGTATCAAGCTGGACCTTCTTGGCCTTTTTTACAGCATCCAGCTCCGCTTCGAAATCATGATGGGGAACGCCTAGAACCACATCACCGAACATCTGAATAAAGCGGCGATAGGAGTCCATCACGAAGCGCTCATTGCCGGTCAGGTCAATCATCGCTTGAACCGTGGTCGGATTGAGGCCGAGGTTCAGCACGGTATCCATCATGCCGGGCATGGAAACGGCCGCACCGGAACGGACAGAAAGCAGGAGTGGATTGGAGCCCTTTCCGAATGTCTTGCCGGTGTCCTTCTCGACCTGCTTGAGCGCAGCATCTACCTGCCCCTTGATTGCCGTGAAGAGCTTCTCTCTGCCAAGCTTGTAGTAGGCATCGCAGGCTTCCGTAGTGAGCGTGAAGCCCGGGGGCACAGGAAGCCCAAGATCAGCCATTTCAGCCAAGTTGGCGCCTTTGCCACCGAGCAGCATTTTCATGGAGGCATCACCCTCACTCTTGCTGCCGCCAAAAACATAAACATACTGCTTTGTCTTCTTCGCTCTTCTTGCCTTTTTCGCTGTCATATAGACGAACTCCCTCTCAATCAAATATCATCCGGCACAAGCCCTCCTATTGAGAGCCCAACGCGGCAAACCCCTTGTTTCCATGTCATCGCGCGCCAAGAAAGGGCGCGCGTGCC
This sequence comes from Verrucomicrobiota bacterium, assembly GCA_018645275.1. GTDB lineage: Bacteria > Verrucomicrobiota > Kiritimatiellia > UBA8416 > UBA8416 > JABGOW01. The sequence continues at coordinate 30,355 of JABGOW010000254.1, read as the reverse complement.
CGAATGTACCAGACAAGGGCGGCATGTCAAGAGAGGCTCCGGGTGATTACACGCGAAGGTCGGGGCAAAAGAAATGGCATGAGAACGGAAACGTTCTCATGCCATTCAGGTCTCGTCAGTTTCAGGAGCCTATTTGGCGCACTGACAGGCACCAGCGGGACATTTCGCACAGGCCTTTTCAGGTGCCGAACACTTCCCACAACAGCAACCCGCCGCCAACACAGTCACAGCCAACATTCCAGCCAATACAACCTTCTTCATGTCACATCCCTCTCGTTTTCGCGGCCCGCACCATTGCTGCCACGATCTGTAGAGAGATCGAAGATACGGGATAGACCTTACAGAAAAGAAAAGAACGGTGGGAGAGCCTCACCCCTCCTTGACTTCAATTGCCCATTCCGCCTTGAGCCACTCAAGCAATTCGGGGCGATGGCCTGTCGTGGGGGCATTCATCACTTCCTCCATGAGAAGGCCGTAGATGAGCTCACGCGCAGCACGCTCGCGGATGGTTAGCAGGGACTCCTTCAGCATCTCGATATCCTCGAAGCGAGTCTCAGTTTCGTCAAGCAGCGTGCGATACTCGGCATCACCGAGTTCCTCCGCAATCTGGTTGATCTGCTCGGCTTCTCCATCGGAAACCGTACCATCGGCCATAGTGAACAACTCCAGCAGCGCCACCAGCGCAAGCTTCTGTTCATGAGACAACTGAGAAAGTGTCATCGTGTATTCCCTTCCTTCCAAAGCGATCAGCAATTACTCCCATACGGTGCGACTGTGCCACTCCTGCAGCTTAGCCGGAACACCCGTTCAAAGACAGAAAAAAGCGGCAGCGGGTCAATTCTGGTGTGTTTTTCGCGCTTCTTTCTACCGGCATTATGGTGTACAAAGGCGAGAACAGGTTATCGTGGGGCATACGCTCCCGTTGCGCTTCGTTCTTTAACCGTCAAACGGAGAGACACCATGCTTTCGAGATTTCACTTGTTGACCATCGCGTTCATGCTCACCGCAGCAGCGGGGACTCACGCGGCTACCTACAAATTGCAGGCCGTCCAGTCGCGGGAAATCTACGGTCCATTTGCGTACAAGTCTGACACATTCATTAAGGTTGAGTCGGGCATTTTCAAGGTGAACATCGTATCGGGCCGCACGTTCAGACTGACCTCAACGGACACCGGCAGGAACTACGGCGTCTACGAGCTCGTGCCCGGCCGAATCATTGACATCGGTGACAGGCTGTTCGCCATCACAGACATTAAGAGCCCGCCGCCCCCTGCAGCGGAAAGTCATGGCCAAGCCGCAAAACAGCGAGCCGCCACCTCCTCATCCGTCTTTGCCAATGGTGCCATCGCACTTGAGTACGAACTGCTCGACATCGTCGGGTACGACTGGAAACTCGCAGGCGTCTCCGGGGCCAGCCAGAGAGACCTTGAGCGAAACACCATTTCCCTGAAGTTCAGACACAACTACCTGACTGGCAGGCTCGGGCTTGTCACAGATTCAGAGTGGGATCACACGCTTTCGGGAAACACCAACACATTCAGCAATGCCTCAATGAGCAAGGGGACGGGGTGGGTTGTCGGCCTCGGCGTTGAAATTCCCGTTATCGACGAAGGACGCTGGAAGGCCTCCGTGTTCGGCGAGGTCTCCTACAGGCAGGAAAAGCTCTCGCTTCAGTACAGCGAGAATATACTCTCGACCATCAGCACGACCACGACAAATGGGACCGTGGTCTCCACCAACACGGCAAGTTTCCAGAGGGCGACAGCTTACAATGTGGACGCGACTCTGACCGAGATGTACGCCGCCTTGGGCGGCTCGGTTTCGTACGAGTCTGACAGGTGGTTCTTCTATGTAGGAATCAGAGCCCTGCCTTGGATTGACACGGATCTTGATGCCACAATCAGCTCAACCTACGGACGATATGCCATTGAGTTCGAACGCACCGACCCCGTCTCGGGCTACGGTGGGATCGGCTTCAATGTCGCCGGCACGAAGTGCTATGTGGAAGCAGAGGGGGGCGGAGAGAACGCCATCCGCGTAGGGCTGCTAAGGGAGCTCTAGCACCCGCGCAGATCACTTCCCAATGCGTTTCTTCACCTTCTTGAGTTTTGGGGCAATAACGGCGCGGCAGTAGCCTGCATCAGGGTTGTTGCTGTAGTAGTCCTGGTGGTAATTCTCCGCAGCGTAGAATCTCACAGCCGGCGCAATCTCTGTTACAATTTTACCGGAAAGCGCCTTCTGCGCCTTCTTGAGAGAGGTCTGGATCACGGGTTTCTGGGACTCTGCGTGGTAGAAAATGGCCGAGCGATACTGGGACCCCACATCTGCGCCCTGCCGGTTGGGTGTCGTGGGATTGTGCACCACCCAGAACACATCCAGCACAGCATCAAGTCGTGTTCGGGAGGGATCGAACGTAATCTGCGCCACTTCCGCGTGCCCCGTACGACCTGAGCAGACTTGCTTGTAGGTGGGATCGACAGTAGCCCCTCCCATATAGCCGACCTGCACGTCTGTAACCCCGTCGATCAATTGATAGGCCGCCTCCGTGCACCAGAAACACCCCGCCCCCAACGTAATGACTTCTACCTCTGGAGGCGTACCACCTCTTGAACTTCCATCTTCACTCACAGCGACACCTTCCCTTTCCATCACCACCGCTGCAGGCACTTCAGACCGCTCCTGCGCACACGACAGACCCACACCCGACAGCATCCCAGCCACGCCCACCAAACGTAATACTCCAAAGCGCATTCTCTCGCCCCTCCTTCACGATTGCATTTAACAATTGATCGCAGAAGTGCCCTTCCCATTACAGCAATTTGTTGAAAACCTGAGCGCGGGCAAGCTCGACATGACAGAGAACCTTAGAAAACTGTCATCTTGAGCGAAGTGCTCGCACCCCGACGAACGTCGCGGATTGAAAGATCTCATGCGACAGACAGGGCGAAGAACTGGGCTGGGGAATGTCCACCAAGCTTGATCTATTGACGACATTTGCGCTTTGCAGCTATGCTGCGTGCAACACAGGAGAGGGCAATGCTTGAAGCTATTGATCTGTCGCGAACGGTTGAGAAGTCAGAGTACAAGCAGGAGAAAGACGCTCTTGGGATGAAGCTGGGGGCACTGCAGCGTAGCCTGCTTGAGCATGGTGTGCCCGTCATCGTGGTATTCGAGGGCTGGGACGCTGCCGGAAAAGGCACGCTGATCAACCGTCTGATCATGCCTCTGGATCCACGTGGGTTCTCCGTCCACAGCACGCTCGCGCCAAACGACGAGGAGCGCCTGCGCCCATTCCTGTGGCGATTCTGGACCAAGACACCCGCTCGTGGACGCATCGCGATTTTCGACCGCAGCTGGTATCGCCGTCTCCTGAACGATCGCGTCGACGGGGAACTCAAGGACGAGGCCATGCCGGCCGCAGAGCGTGACATTGTCTCGTTCGAACGACAACTCACTGACGACGGCAATATCATACTCAAGTTCTTCCTGCACATTTCCAAGAAGGAACAGAAAAAGCGATTCGAGAAGCTACGCAACAATCCCTCAACCGCATGGAGGGTGACTGACGAAGACCTGAAGCGACAGCGACAATATGGAGACTACCGCGACGCCGCCGAAGCCATGCTGGCCGCAACCGACTCCGACTTCGCGCCATGGACGATTGTGGAAGCCGAAGATCGTCGATTTGCATCACTCAAGATCTTCAAGGCCGTGATTGGGGCCCTCGAGCGGAAACTCGAAGCGGTTACTGAGAAGAAGCCACGCAATAGGAAAGCCGATGGCAGCAATGCAGCCGATCTCAACGTTTCCATTCTCGCCAACGTGGACCTGATGCAGGAGTTGGAGCGGGAGGACTACCGCAGTCGCCTGAAGAAGCAGCAGCGGCGTTTGCGCGAGCTGGAACACGAGATCTATGTTCAGCGCAAGCCGGTGGTTATTGTCTACGAAGGCTGCGACGCAGCCGGCAAGGGCGGTAACATCCGCCGCCTCACCGAGCGGCTTGACCCTCGGGGGTATGAGGTGGTTCCGATTGCAGCCCCCAACGACATTGAAAAGGCACACCACTATCTCTGGCGGTTCTGGAACGAAATCCCCAAGGCAGGGCACATCAGCATCTTCGATCGCTCCTGGTATGGCCGTGTGCTGGTCGAGCGCGTGGAGGGATTCTGTTCTCCGGGTGATTGGAGGCGAGCCTACCGTGAGATAAACGAAATGGAACAACACATCGCCGCTTTCGGAGCAGTGATCTGCAAGTTCTGGCTCCAGATTGACCAGGATGAGCAGCTGCGCCGCTTCAAGGAACGAGAGCAGCTACCTCACAAGCAATGGAAGATCACCGACGAGGACTGGCGCAACCGGAAGCAGTGGGACGCCTATTACGCTGCCGTTGAAGAAATGCTGGCGCGGACCTCTACCCCCTACGCCCCGTGGACCGTTGTCGAATCAAACTGCAAGTGGTTTGCACGCATCAAAGTCCTCGACAGCGTCATCAACGCCATCGAAGCCGCATTATAGAGACATGCGTCTACCCGACGCAATCCTTGAGAAATGCGTTGAGCGGGCAGCGTGATGATTTGCGGCAGAGCGCTTTCCAGCGTTTTCGAAACCGCTCAAGCCCCTGCTCTCGTTGATGGAGCATGACATCATACAAGTCGGAAAGCCCTGGATTCTCTGAGTCGACGTACTCCATGTGAACATCCATATCGTGTACGGCCCCAAGCCCATCGGAGGCCTCTTTCAGGCGGACCGTGAGCGCCACCACGGGGCCCTCCAGAATGGGCTCCGAGAACTCCGCCCAGTACCGGAGCTGCCGGACTGACTTGCGTAGCGTGTGGAGCGCGGTGCTGCTCATCTGGGAAATTCCCGGCATAGGCGCTTCAAGCAGTCCCAGCGGCTTCACGAGTCGGTTGGCTACGAACGGGGACACCTGACACTTCGGTGCGGAGCCTTTGAGGCGGGGGATCTGCTTGTCAATCACCTTGGGAGCCAGCTTCAAGAGGTTCTGTACAGCATCTCCGGAGAGGCACGCTTTCAGATCCTCACGGCTCTGTCGGTAGCTGACCTTGGCCGCATCGTGGAGTGCACCGAATTCCCGGCCGTCGCGCACGGAGCCGGGGAGCACAACCGAGTCCAGAAACGCAAGCCACACCTCGCAGTCTCGAACGGAACTGAGCTGGTCGGACATCAACTTGAGCGTATCGGTAAAAACCTTGATGTCGCTCGGCTGCAGCAGAGACTTGAAAAGCCGTGCAGCAGAGCGAAAGCGGCGCGCAGAAACGCGCAAATCATGAACAGCCACGCTGCGCTTTCGGGGTGTCTTGGTCAGGGCTTTGATGCATGAAGCCATGATCGCGTATTCATGCTGGAGAATCTGACTTGCCGCCATCAGTGCGCTATCCGATGGCGACACAACCCCTGCAAACCGTACTTTTCGGGAAGCGCTCATAGGCCGTCTGATCAGTCTGCACCAGGTGGAAGATGGGGTTCAAACTTCGTGCGTTTCGCCTGCCGCACCTCAGCGGCGGCATCACAGGCCCCGCGGTAGAGACTCTCCTGCGACCTCCCGCCCTTGCGAGAGCCCTCGGCCGCGGGCAGCAGATGTCCGCCATCCGGCTGTATTCTCCGGCCCTTCACCGAGTCGTTCATGCAGGTTTTCAGAACATGCATGAGCTTCTTGCGACAGCGGGTGTCTTCAACGGGAACCATTAGCTCAATACGACGCTTCAAGTTTCGCGGCATCCAGTCCGCGCTCGAAATATACATCTTCTTGGCCCCACCGTGCAGGAAATAGAAGATCCGGCTGTGTTCAAGGAAGCGATCAACGATACTGATCACCTTGATGTTCTCGCTAAGCCCCTTCACCCCGGGTCGCAGACAGCAAATCCCTCGCACGTTCAGTCTGACATCCACTCCCGCGGCTGACGCACGATAGAGCGCCTCAATAACAGTAGGATCAACAAGTGAGTTCATCTTGGCCAGGATCTGTGCTTTGTGGCCCTGGCGCTTCCGCTCTGTCTCACCGTCGATAAGATCAACAAGCGTATCAAGCATGCTGATGGGAGATTGAACTAACTTGAGATACTGCTGGGGTTCAGAATAGCCGCCGACCGCATTGAAGAATGCGGAGGCATCCATTCCCAAGTCGGGATTCCGCGTGAGCAACCCCACATCCGTATAGAGCTTGGCAGTACTATCGTTGTAATTCCCCGTCCCGAAGTGCATGTAGCGCACAACGCCCTCCGGCTCGCGCCGTACAACAAGACAGATCTTCGCGTGCGTCTTCAGGCCCTTGATTCCATAGATCACCTGCACACCATTGCGCTCCAGCCGCCTCGCCCACTCAATGTTGTTTGCCTCATCAAAACGCGCCTTTAGCTCCACCAGCACCGTGACCGACTTGCCGTTCTCGGCTGCTCGGCGGAGAGCTTTGATGATGGGGCTATTGGAACTGGTGCGATAGAGCACCTGTTTGATCGCCAGCACATCCGGATCATCCGCCGCTTCCTGAACCAGTTTCACAATGGGGTCGAAACGTTCAAACGGAAGCGACAGCGCGATGTCGCGAGCCGCAATCTGAGAAAAGATGCTCTTGGAGGGATCAATATCCGCATTTCCCTGCGGTAACCACGTCTCGTAGCGTAGATGCTCTGTCCCTTCCGTGCCGAGTAGGGCACGGAAATCAGTCAGATGCAACGGGCCATCCACTTTGAGCACGGCCTCGTCCTTGACGTGCAGTAACTTGCTGAGGAACTCGGTCGTGGTCTTAGATGCGCCTTTATCGATCTCGAGTCGAACGCAGCCACCGGTCTTGCGGCGACGAAGCACCTTCTCCATCTCTGAGACAAGATCGACAGCAAATTCATCCTTCACCTGCATATCCGCATTCCGCGTTGCCCGAAACGGCACAGCTTCGAGGACCTCCTGACCGGGAAACAGATGCCCCACGAAGTGCTGAATCACATCCTCCACCAGGATGTAAGGATGTGCGCCATCGCCAACCGCAATCGGCATCAGCCGATCAAGCCCCTTGCTAAGCGGAACCAGTGCATAGCGGGGAGTCCGTTTGCGCGGCTCAGGAGCCAGCTTCACGATCATATAGAGCCCCAGGTTCGACAGCATTGGAAAGGACTCCCCCACGCGCAATGCCATGGGAGTCACAACCGGAAAGAGGGTCTGCAGGAATCGCGATTCAATATCATCAATCTGGGGCGGCGTGAGGTCCGCAATCAGGAGGCGGCGAATACCGTGCTCCGCAAGGGCAGGAATCATCTGGCGGTAGGTGCCATAGATGTCACAGATCATACGACGCGCACGCTTGTGAATCCGCTTCAGCTGCTCTACAGGGCTAAGTTCCGCAACATCAGGAGTCGTAATGCCTGCCTGCTCCATCAGCGTGAGACCGCCGACACGAACCATGTAGAACTCGTCCAGATTGGAAGCCACAATGGTGAGAAAAAGGAGCTGCTCGAGCAGAGGGACGTCGGGTGCCTGGGCTTCATCCAACACGCGCTGGTTGAACTCCAGCCAACTGAGTTCTCGATTGACGTAACGTATTACTTTCTTTGCCATGGTCTACGTCTCTTTTCTATGCTGGCACACAGCCACACGCGTGCCGTACACCTGTTCAAACAACTCCGACCGCTGATTCACGCGGTGCTGGACCATTGTGATATCCGTCCGCGTACGAACAGCAATGCGAACGCCCTCATCCGTGTATTGAAGCTCAATATCGAGCGCGCTCACGCTATGATTTCGATCCAGAGCATTCGCCACGCGTAGAATCGCCGAGAGCTTGTTGACCGTCAGTCGGCTCTCACGCGGCAGTGAAGCATAGTGGTCATGCCCCGGTCGTGGTGTTGCACCACGATGGTAGCGGGCCACAAGCGCAGCCAATAAGAGGTCACGGGATCCTAGTCCAAAGATGTCGCTATTGAGAATCAGGTAGAAGGAGTGTTTGTGGTGCGACGAATTGCTGACATAGAGGCCACTTTCATGCAGCAGAGATGCCACCGCCAGAATCATCTCGTCGCGTGCGTTCAACCGATGCTCCTCCCGAAGATAGTCGAAGATTTTCTGGGCATAGGAGGCAACATGCCGGGCGTGGCGCAAATCGACATGATAGTGACGCCCGACAGCAATGGCCGAATTCATAATTTGCCGTTTGAATTCAGCGGTCCACGCACCACCGGTCGCCATCTCCGCCAACAATCCGCTGCGGAGATTAACCTCTGCCACCAGGATGTGGCGAAGCTTGAGGGCTCGTGCCAGCCGAACGTAGATCAGGAGCGCCGGGCCAACGGTACCCGCTTCCTGGAAACTCATCTTGTATCGCTTCACCAACGCGTCGGTAGTCATCTGCAGGAGCTTGTGGGTCAACACCTCCAAGGCCGAGACCTTGAGGCGAATGGGCGATTGCTTGTCCCACTCCGGATGCAGGATGGCACCGGCAAAGCGTGTATCGGAGCCCAGCGCCAGCATGTGCAATTTACCGGCGGGCTGAAGACTGGAAGAAATCTGGTCTATCGTCGAATCTGTCGCGCTCGACAGAATACCCACCGCTCGAGCACGAGGCGCATTGTATTCACCAAGCATCTGCATCAAGCGCAGCGAACCGAGTCGATACATATGCGAGTTGCCGACCTTGCCCTTCTTGAACATCAGGGCCTCGGTGCTACCGCCACCCACCTCCAAGACCAGCGTGTCCGATTTCTTGAAGAATGGCTGTCGCATCAGTACGGGACGGACAGCAAGATAGGTAAGGCGGCTTATCTCGGCTTCGTCAATGATCGCCACCTGGATGCCGGTTGCAATCTGAATACGATCCACAAGGGCATCGCGATTCTCCGCCTCTCGAACCGCGCTCGTTGCAATGGCACGCACGTGGCGGTCTTCGACAATTCCGTACTCTCGCATCACCTTCTGGAAGCTGCGCAAGGCAGCCACGCAGGCCTCTACGGTCGAGCGCGCGATCTGACCATCCGTGAACGTGTCCCGGCCAAGCGAAACAACCTGCTGAAGCGTATCGAGAACTCTGAACTTCCCTCCCCGCGTGATCTCAGCAATCACCATACGAATTGAGGTCGTCCCCAATTCAATGACGGCAACCGGATCCCCTCCCCCCATCAGGGATTTGCTCTGCTTCAGCCTCTTCGCTCTCATCTTTCCTGCTTTCCCAAGATCACACGACATACCCGAGCTGCCGTGTCCTTGTTTCAGAAACCGAGCTGCACGTTTGGCTCACGCCTGTTGGTTCCGTACTAGCGCGAGCGCAGCTCCCTACAGATTCAGCCCAGAGACTCCGGCTTGCATAGTGCCTTCTTGCTCTTCGCAACGCGTCCACACTTCGTGCAGGCGTGCTTGGCTCCAACAACCATACTCCGAAATCCCTGGAAGTCCTTCTTGATCTTATCCTTGTCCCACTTGCACATGGGTTTCACTTTGTCGCTCATATCATTTCTCGCTAACGCTATCTTGCATTTGAATTCAGTTCGACCATTGTACGCCTCTCCCTTCAGCGTGCAACCCCCTTTCGGGATGCAGCAGGCTTGCAATATCGGGGCCATTGCTGCGATTCTCTGCAATATCTTGTGACGCTGGACGTTATTTGAATGTGGCCGCTATGGATCAACTGGATGACAAAGAGCTTGTAGCCCGTTACCGGGAGGGCGATGTTGGGGCTTTGGATGTGCTTGTTCAACGCTATCGCCGCCCGCTTTTCGGCTACATTCTGAATATGATCGGAAATACCGGCGATGCTGATGAGATCTTTCAGAATGCGTGGATGAAGGTGATTCGGAAGATTGGACTCTACCGGCATGGTAACTTCTTTGGATGGCTGGTCCGCATCACCCACAATGTGGTCATAGACAGCATACGGAAGCGAAAACCAACGGTGAGCCTCGATGCAGAGTCCGAAGAAGGAGGCTCTCTGGGGGATGTGTTACCCGATGATGGCCCTTCGCCACACGACAACAGCCAGAACCGGGACTTAGGCGAGATGGTAAAGAAGGCGGTTGCCACGCTACCGGATGAACAGAAGGAGGTCTTTCTGCTGCGCACGAAAGCAGAGCTTCCTTTCAAGGAGATTGCGAAAATACAGGGGACATCCATCAATACAGCCTTGGCGCGGATGCAGTATGCACTGGCGAAGCTACGCGTGCCCCTCAGAGAATGCTATGACGATCTTGGATAGGAAAACGGAGGTGAGTTCATGAACTGCACAGATTACCAGAAACAAATTCTCCTGGCGGCATCCCGGGAACCTCACTCGCGCGACGCTCTCGCTGAACACCTGAGCACATGCGACACGTGCAGGGCTTTCGCGCATGAAGAGGAACAGATCGCGCAGATTGCCCGCGACCTTTTGCCCGACGCGGAACCACACCCCGATTCCTTGGCGGAAATTCGCAAGGCCGCAGCGGATCGCCACAGCCGCAATGTCATCTGGTTCCCCGTTCCGTTAACGCGCATTGCCGCCTATGCGGCAATGCTACTGGCCATCGCGGGAGGCACCACGTGGATAGCAGGAATTCCCGCCCGGCAACGTTCCGAGCGAATCTCAGAGCTGAGCTCCATGGTCGCCATGGTCTCGGATACGCTGGCTGAAGACGGTGCGGAAGATGCGACGATCCCAGACGATCGCGATCTGAAGGCGGTAGCACGGCAACTTCTGGAAATGGAGGGGTTTGCCGTCGATGATCTATTCGGAGACGACGAGGAGCTCACGCAATACGATCTGCCTGATCCCACAACGACTCAATGGCGTAGAACTCACGTGCTTCCGGCAGGAATATGTGTATGATGACGTCAACGTAGTCGAGCACCATCCAACCGGCATCAGGCACGCCCGATCGACGGTAGCACTGAATGCCAACCTGTTTGAGCTGATGCTGCACATCTCCGTACAGGGCCTTCAGGTGAGGTGGACTCATGCCTGAGACGACAACATAGTAGTCTGTGACTGTAGACAGCTTACGCACATCAAGAACGGCAACATCCTGAGCCTTCTTGTCTTCCAGAATCTCGCGTACGCGAGTTGCTAATGACAGCGCTTCGATGGGAACCTCCAGTAACGTCTAACGCCCAAGACGCATCGCACGCGATGCCGTCTCAGATCAATAAAGATGGTGTTCGGCAACATACATTTCCACCAGTGGGGGTACAAGATACCGAATACTCATGCCTTCGGCAACTCTGTGTCTAATGTCCGATGATGAAATCTCAAGCATACGTCCCCTCGCCACCATATCAAGGAGGCGCGGTGGCCACGGTGGATCTAAGTGCAGATCCTCCTCGGCCAGGCTCATGACATCCAGGCCGGGCCGAGAGAATGTTGCGAAACTGCACATTTCCAGCAATGCGTAGATATCATGCCAGAGGTGTAGCTCCGTCAGGGTGTCCGCCCCAATAATGAAGAAGAGCTCGGCTTCCGGATACAGCTTGCTGATCTCCCGCACCGAGTCCACAGCATAGGAAGTCCCCCCCCGGACGATCTCGATGTCCAACACCTCAAACTGCATGTTGTCCATCAGGGCTTGCTCAAGCATCGCCATTCGGTGCTCTGGAGAGGCCAACATCGTGGGATCCTTGTGAGGCTGAATGTAGCACGGCATAAAGAGCACCTTCGAAAGGTCAAAGGCTTCAAGAGCGCTCTGCGCCAGCAGCAGGTGCCCCATGTGCACGGGGTTAAATGATCCCCCCAGAATGCCAATGCGTGGTGTGCTGATGGTGCCCCCTACGATTTCATGCCGGCTGCGATGTCCTGCAACCGGTCTTCATCAAGAATGGTAATCTCTCGTCCCCGAACGTCAATAACTTCACTCCCCTGGAGTTTTCGAAAGGTCCGACTGATCGTCTCGGCAATGGTACCAAGGCGAGCCGCGAGAACCACTTTGGTTGTATCGAGGACAATCGTCTCGGAGGCCGCCTTCTCTGAAAGATCCAGCAGGTACTTTGCAAGACGAGCCGAGACATCCTTGAGCGAGAGATCATCAATCAGCCCCACGAAACGACGCAGTCGCAACGAGAGCGTGGCCAGGATCTTCAGCAGAATCTCGGGATGTTGGCGCGCGACCTCAAGCAGCGCCAGGCGCGGCAGGTATAGCGTCCGGGAGCGCGCGGTGGCGACAGCAGCGGCCGGATAGGTCGACCCCTCGAAAACGGGGACCTCTCCGCACAATTCGCCACCGCCTTCGAATACATGCAGAATCTGCTGCCGACCGTCTGGTCCGAAGCGGTGCACGTTGACAGCGCCCTCCACAACCACGTGGAATCCCTCGGCCTGCTCATCCTGCTGGAAGAGATACTCCCCTTCCTCATACTCCCGCACCGTACTAACCTCGGACAACGCCTGCACCCCCGCATCCGCAAGCCCTGCAAAAATGGGGGCAAGGCGGAGAATCCTAACCCGCTCTCCAACTGATGTGGTCTGAATCTTCATAGAAACACAGAAAAATAAAAAAAGTCACCCATATTGACTTAGGTCAAGGTACGATCATGTGGCACCGCGTATAGTCGTCCCCAGTTGAAACGAGAAGACCCTATCACAGGAGCATATACAATGGCGAAGCGCAAGATCATCGAAATAGACGAGGCGAAGTGCAATGGTTGTGGCAATTGCATCACGGGATGTGCCGAAGGAGCGCTGCAACTGGTAGACGGGAAAGCCCGTTTGGTGAAGGAACAGTTCTGCGATGGATTCGGAGACTGCATCGGAACCTGCCCAACAGGAGCCCTGACTATTATCGAGCGAGAATCTGAGGAGTTTGACGTCGAAGCAACACGACAGAATCTCTACATCACGCAAGGCGAAGAGGCCGTCCGCCGCATGGACTCAGCAAATGAGGCACATGATCGCGGAGAACACCCGACGACGCCGACAGCTCCCCAGGGCGGCTGCCCCGGAACACGCATGCGCATGCCAAGCGCCAAAGTCGCGGCTGCAGTACCCACAACCGCGGCGACGCAGGGCGGGCAGATGGTTCGTTCCGATCTGGAGCAGTGGCCTGTGCAACTGCACCTTGTTCAGCCGGGCGCCCCATTCTTCGACAACAAAGAGCTGGTTATACTGAGCACCTGTGCGCCCGTTGCGTCAGCCGACGTTCACTGGCGCTTCCTTCGCGGCCGTAGCGTCGTTGTGGCATGCCCGAAACTGGACAACACCGATCCCTACGTCGACAAGCTCACCGGAATACTCCAGAATACAACCATCCCGAAAGCAATCGTGGTTCGTATGGAGGTCCCCTGTTGCGGCGGACTCTCTATGATGGCCAAGGAGGCGTTGCAACGCAGCGGCCGCAACGACCTGGTCGTGGAAGAAGTCACCGTCGGCCTGACAGGAGACATTCTGAGTTCGCAAACGATTGGCGCCTAGACAGACAGGAGAATCTACAATGAAAAACTACGATGCATTCAAGGGCATTCCCATTCCGGTGACAGAGGCCGTCGCGTACGCAGACGGAGCAGTCGTAAGCAAGACGGTCCTGGACGAGCCCGCAGGAACACTCACATTCTTTGCATTTGCCGAAGGTGAGGGCCTGAGCGAGCACACAGCCCCGTACGATGCCACTGTCCACATCACGGATGGAGAGGCTGAGATCATCATTGACGGGAAGTCCACAACAGTGAAAAGCGGCGAGCTAATCATCATGCCGGCCAACATCCGACACGAACTAAGAGCTGTGAAGCCTTTCAAAATGCTTCTAATCATGATTCGCGAGAAGAAGTCTGTATAACACTTGGGTCCGGCGCGGTGCCTGACCCTTTCAAACCAGGGAGAAGAGAGAAATGAGTATGTTCTGTTACCAATGTCAGGAAACGGCGGGCAACGCTGGATGCGCAAATAGCGGGGTCTGCGGAAAGGGCCCCGAAACGGCAAACCTGCAGGACCTGTTGATCCACGTGCTGAGAGGGATCTCCGTCTACGGCGAAAAGGCTGCCGAGCTCGGTATCCTGGACAAAAACACGGGCCTGTTCGTATGTAAGAACCTGTTTGTGACTATTACGAACGCAAACTTCGACGATGCCCGTATCACGGCGTTGATCACCGAGTCTCTCCAGGTGCGGGATGCACTCAAGGCGGCCGTTGAGAGCGCTGGCGGAATGGGCGATGCCGTGCTTCCCGATGCCGCAACGTGGACGCCGGCCAGCACGAGCGAGTACGCCGCCAAAGCGGAGACCGTCGGCGTCCTGGCTACAGAGAACGAAGACGTGCGCTCCCTGCGAGAGTTGCTGATCTACGGACTGAAAGGCGTCGCCGCCTATGGTGAACACGCCGCGGCCCTGGGGTCCGAAGACCCGACCATCTACGAGAGCGTCATTCATGCACTTGCGACCACAACGCGCGATCTGAGTGTCGACGAAATGGTTGGCGAAGTCCTCAAGTGCGGAGAGGTCGCAGTCACAACGATGGCGCTTCTTGATACCGCCAATACAACCGCCTATGGAAACCCGGAGCTCACCGAAGTCAACATCGGCACACGTGGCAACCCTGCAATTCTGATCTCCGGCCACGACATGAAGGACATGGAAGAGCTGTTGGCACAGACCGAGGGGACAGGGGTCGACGTCTACACGCACAGCGAAATGCTTCCGGCAAACTACTATCCTGCATTCAAGAAGTACGAACACTTCGTGGGGAACTACGGGAGTTCGTGGTGGGCGCAGAACAAGGAGTTTGCATCCTTCAATGGCCCTATCCTAATGACCACGAACTGCATTACGCCAGTGCAGGATGCCTACAGAGCGCGCATCTACACCACAGGCCAGGCAGGCTATCCAGGCGTAACGCACGTCCCGGATCGTCCCGAGGGCGGAGCGAAGGACTTCTCTGCAATCATTGAGCAGGCAAAGAACTGCGAGCCACCCACAGAGCTGGAAACCGGAACGATTGTGGGTGGATTTGCCCACAACCAGGTCATGGCGCTGGCCGACAAGGTTGTCGATGCCGTCAAGAGCGGTGCCGTCAAACGATTCATCGTCATGGCAGGCTGTGACGGACGCCAGCAGGGACGTTCATACTTCACAGAGGTTGCTGAGGAACTCCCGCAGGATGCCATCATCCTCACCGCAGGTTGTGCTAAGTACCGCTACAACAAACTCAATCTCGGTGACATTGGCGGAATTCCCCGCGTCCTGGACGCCGGTCAGTGCAACGACAGCTACTCATTGGCTGTGATTGCCTTGAAACTGCAGGAGGTCTTTGGCCTGGACGACATCAATGATCTTCCGATCTCGTTTGATATCGCCTGGTACGAACAGAAGGCTGTCTGCGTCTTGCTGGCATTGCTCCACCTTGGCGTCAAAGGGATTCGGCTCGGACCCACGCTGCCGGCATTCCTGTCGCCAAACGTAGCCAAAGTGCTGGTCGAGAACTTCGACATCAAGCCCACCGGCGAGGTCAAGGCAGACGTTGAAGCTATGATGGCTGGAAAGTAGTCCCCCATCACGCATCAAGAGGCCTCCGATCCCATCCGGGATCGGGGGCTTTCTTGTTTGGAGTCATATAGCGACGGCGCGTTGCCCAAAGAGAAAGGGCGGCTTCCGCCTTCGCCCGTTGGGCTATGGTGGACACGTTGGCGAGCAAGCGAGATCGCCACGGCACTAGACCCTGAACTTTTCGATTATTCGACTAAATGACTCAAACAATTCCATCTGCGGTTCTGCAATGTGACGGTCTTTTGAGGCTATATCCGGATTTCCCAAGAGCGTAGTCTGGGCCTGACACCTTTGAATACAGGCCGGTATGGAGCAATTGGCGTGCACGCCGGATCATAGCGGATTGTACAGGCATCGGCACAAATTTACTGCCAGGGAGGGACGAAGCGGGTCGTTTAGGTGTAACCGAGTAAGGGTGGCGGTTAAGAACGCGACTAAGAGTGCGATCAAGTGTACCGCTGCGCTTCCTGCTCCGCCCTCGTTTCGCTTGTGACTACGAAGGACTAGTCGCGCTCTCCCCACTCTTGAGCCTACACTTCATCGCACACTTGAGCTCACGCTTACTTGGTTACACCTAAACGAACTGCTTAGTCGGTTCGGTCGAGCTCATGGGGTGGCGCTGTCGGCTCAAAACCTCGAAGATGCCGTTGGGAGATCCGGATTGAGCCAGTTTTATGGATGCAGCGTTCAGTAGGGGCACCCCAGACCCTGGGGTGCCCCCGAAGCCTGGGGCAGGCCAGAGTCTGGCCTACCCCTACTGAGAATGAACCCTGGACTTTGAACCCCCGAAGCAAGTTCGGGGATCAAGCTCCTGAACACTCGTATCACACTGAACGGCAAGATATTCACAAACGCCGCTTCACACGGAAATGGATTTCGAATCCCTTTGGTTAGGCATTCTTGAGAGCACCGGCCTCGACCGCCTCCACAAGCTCCTCGCCTGAGAAGGGCTTTTGAAGGAAGCCCCAAGCGCCTGTCCGGATCGCACTTCGGACGTAGTCCCTAGAAAACCCGGAGGTCATGATCACCTTGGCTTGGGGATCATGGGCAAAAATTGCCTGCAATACGATTTTGCCGCTCTTCTCGGGCATGATCCAGTCGATGACGGAAATGTCGATCTCTGCCGCATGCTGTTGATGCAGTTGGAGAGCCTCGTCAGCAGTTGTCGCCGCCAACACGCGATGCCCTCGCTGCTCTAGCGCCGTAACCATCAGTTCTCGGCGCCCTGGATTGTCATCTGTGACAAGCACGGTCAGCGGCCCGGCAGCGACCGGCTCATCGCTACTGACAGGAGACTCTGCCTTCGCCATAAAGATGCGCACGCGGGTTCCCTTTCCCAACCGACTTCGGATGTCAATCCATCCCCCCCAACTCTGAGCCATACTCTGAGCAACGGGCAACCCCAGACCAAAGGCCTCCTCAGAATCCTTGGTTGTGAAGAACGGTTCAAAAACTCGCGACACCTGCTCTTTCGCCATGCCGACACCCGTATCCTGAATTGACAACCCGACGAACTGGCCACCCCCCGCACTCGGGTTCGTCCGAGGCTTGGCAATATGCCGTTCGATACAGGCCAGTCTCAACGTACCACCATCAGGCATCGCATCACCGGCGTTGAGGAAGAGATTCATCAGCGTATCCAGAAGCTGGCTCTCATCTGCCATCACATTCGGAAGTTGGTCGGGTTTCTTGATTACAACCTTCACACCGCGTGCGCTGAGGCTGTGCCCAACCAGACTGCGCGCTTTGTCGATGACCTGTGCCAGTGCAACGGGCTCAACCGTGCTCTCTGCCTTGGGCTCATCCACGCGAACGACGCTCAGTAGACGCTTCGTCAGGTCACTCGCGTGGCGCGATGCGTCCAGTATCTTCCGCGCAGCGTTGTGCGGACGCGTGTCCGGAAGAAAGCCATCAGCAATGGAAGCCGCGTAGCTGCTAATAACGCTCATGATATTCGTGAAGTTATTACCTACGCCACGTGCCACAATGCCCACGGCCTCGAGGCGTTCGTTCTCCAATGCAATGCGGCGAGCCTGCTCTTGCTCCGAAATATCCCGAAGGGTTACCATCACCACTCGACTTCCATGGTAGTCGATTGCACTGACACTTACCCCCGTTTCCAAACGGCGACCCCGTTTCGTCAGTAGGACGGTTTGGAAAAGGAGCTTATCCTCTTCACCTTTAAGAATGCTTCGATACAGTCCAACCACCCGCTCGATGCGTTCGGGAGCAAGGTACTCCGTGAAGCTCGTATCTACGATGTCATCGACGTCATAGCCGAGCATCTCGGCTAGCCGTTGATTGGAAAACTGAATTTTCTGATCCTGAATAATGCAGATCCCATCGAAGGCCGACTCAACAAGATCCCGGTACTGGAGCTCACTCTTTTGTAGAGCGCCTTCGATACGACCGCGTTCATCAATTTCCACCTGAAGCCGCGCATTGGCCGTCTCAAGTTCCTCGGTACGCTCGGCGACAAGCTCCTCCAGATGATCGCGGTGCTTCCCCAACTCAAGGGCGGCCTCCCGGCGGCGGTGCACCGCAACCACGGCACGCTCCAGGGAGACGGGTACCCGACCCAGATCGTCTTTTGATATAAAGTGCTCCGCACCCGCCCGCAACAGAGGAATGGCATCAGTCTCATCGACCTTCCCCGACACAATAATCACCGGAATGTCCAAACGCCGTTCATTCAGAATCTGCAGGGCTTCATCTGCAGAGAAGACGGGAAGCGAACAATCGGCCAGAATGGCATCCCACACCTCTCGCTGCAACGCGTCGATATACGACTCGCGGGTCTCAACACGCTCAAACGAACCATTGAAACCAGAGCGCTCAAGCGTCCTCTGCAGCAGAACGGCATCCGCCTCACTGTCTTCAACCAGAAGTATTCGGTACGGCTTGCTCACTCAAAAACCCCGATAACAACACCAACCAACTCATCATTCACATCTTCGCACTGGGGTGAGGATACATTGCCGTAGCAGCCAACACAAGGGCAAGAAGCATAGCAACGGGGGCTGCCAGGGTCATTCAGTTCTCCGCAACCCTCTGATGGAACATGTGTTGACAATGATTCAAGACGCCAGAGTGGTTTTCAACATCCAACAGCCAACAGCCGGAGCGCAGCGGAGACAGGCGAAGCCAACGAACTCCCAACTCCCAAGTGCTTGAACCCCGTACTTGCTTCGGGGTGCGCGAACGGGGAGAATGGCATTGAGATGGGGAAGAATATAGGGCTGCGATGCAGGAAAACACTCACTCGTGTTCTGAGTCGCTCCCCTTACTCGGATACACTTAAACGACCTACTTCGTTCGATAAGCTGCTGCCCTGCAACGAGTAAGGAAGTCGACTAAGGGTATCCGACGAAGGGTGGCGGTTAAGTGTGCGACGAAGTGTACGGTGAAGTGTGGACGCTCAGAGAGAACAGCTATCATCAGACTACCCACGCAAAGTAGCGAGGAGCCTTTCTGTTTGGTCTATCTTCACATGTATCAAGGCTTTACGTATTAGAAGCCTAGAGAACGGGGGGGGATACTCTCGAAACCGCCCCCCCCTTGACACTCCTGCAACGGTGTGTGACGCTTAACCTCTACAAGGAGTTTCAATGGGGGCGAACCGACGACAGCGACTGATCATCATACACGGCTGGGGTGGTACCTATGCAGATGCCGTTAATCAGATTGGTGATCTTCTGAGTTTCGAGTGTTACTGGGAAGACGGCGCATTCATGGTTCCCCGACGTGTGGCAACGATGATTCGTCATCTCCTCAATGTCCAAGAGCCAGATCAGAACATCCGGGCATTGCAGCAGCTCACACTGAGTCACTTTCTCGCCTGCAGCACGACACCGCCGTCAACGGTGACAGGGACAGCCTACGCGAGCTTTTCGGAAGCTCGCCTGCGCCAGGATTTCTCCCGGCTCGGACTCCCCATTTCGCCATCGACCCGCCGCAAGCGCGCCAACCAGCTCAAGCAGAATGCCGAGATTCTACTGGCACCCATCATGGGGGTTGTACGCAGGCTTCAGGAAGCATGGGGTGGCAAGAACGGTCAGCAGCAAACAGAGACCGACGCCCGCTCACAGATTGACCTATATTCCGCCGAAGCGGGCTTGAATGAGAGTCTGCTGCCGCTACTGGAGCTCATCCGTGAAATGCACGAGACAGGCGGTGATCTCGATACCGTCGCGAGCGCATCCCTCTATGCCTACTGGATGACTTGCCAGGCCCGTGAAGAGGGACGATCTCTGCAGTATGGGCAAGACTACTCCTTCGTGTTCGTTAACTATCACGAATCCCTGAAGCAGATGCGCCGTTTCGCACCCGCCGAACTCTACGCAGCCGACCTGCCAGTAGGGGCATTTCCGGATCTTGAGGCGGACCTACAGTACCTCCACGGACAGGACGTTTGCACGGCGCGCTACGAGGACCATCATCCCTACCTTGCGGAGCGAGAAGAATCCCTTGGGGCTATGGTCAAGTCCGGCACCATTGGGTTTCTTGAGCTTTCCGGCCCCCTGCAGGGCTCCGAGTTGACGGAGGAGGAAGAGGCAAAATGTGCCGCAGACATGGTCTACCTCAACACCGTTGCCGGCAAGCCGTGGGACTGCAGTGGAGCCAAACGACTGCGTGAGGCGGCGCATGGTGAGGATTTCGTCACGAATCGCACCAAACTTGGCATCCTGCTCACAGACCTAATCAAGGGCGGCATCTGTAAGACTGAGCTTGCCCAGATTCTGGTAGACGCCATGGCCTCCGATGACGCCGCAGAAAAACTCGCGACGCGCGGCTGGGCTGATCTGCCGCAACAGTGGCACGACGACCTGGCAGAAACGGCGGAAACGCTTGCAGAGAACATGGGCCGTATCACGTTGGCCGAGCACGGAACACAGATCATAACCGCGCTTGCGACCCATTCGGCGCCCGGGAAACCGCGCATGCCAACCGGAAAAGCGATTGAGTTCTTCGGTCGTCGATTTCCAGACGCGCACTATGTCTTTTACTGTTTCGGTTCATCGCTCATGGTCGCGAGGCGACTGGATCATGCCGACACGACACTCAACCTGGGGGCGATGATGCCGACGCTGGGAACCGAAGCCGACGGCGGTCACGCTGGAGCAGCCGTATGTCGTCCGGATGCAAACCCCCACTATCCCACAAGACTCATCGGTCGCGTGAGGGCTACGAACTTTCAGAAATTCTCCCGCTACCTCGCAACGCGACTGGCGGACAGCGGTCACACGGTGGCGGCAGTAGAAGACATCTCCGTCGCAGGCAACCAGGGCTGGAAGCGGGGGCGAAAGGATGCCGTTATCGTCCTACTCCTCGCGCTCGGGCTTGGCACACTACTCGCCCTTGCCTTCCCCTCATTCCGCCGTACCACCGTGCTGGAGTCCAACCGAGATTTCTTCCCGCAGATTAAGGTCGAGAAAGCCCCCAGCCTCATGGAGGAGACGGCACCGTGATGGCAATACGAACAATTGGGCTCTCTCTGGGGCTAATCGGCGGCATTGTCCTCGCGACGATCACACAATGGACGCTACCCCCCGCTCTGCTCGTGACCGTCGGCCTCGCTGCCGCCGCCGTCCTCGTGTACGAAGTTCTCGCGGAAAGGCGCTGGCACGAATGGCCTGTCGCGGCAGTCCTAGTCACCGCATTCATCTGCGCCTTTCCGCTTGGATACTGGCGAACAGCTGCGCTCCTGAGCTCACCGCAGAGTGGAACCCTCCGTCACGCGCTTGAGCAGCTTGAGGACGGCACGGCACTTTCCATCCGCGGGAACATCTGTCACGAGGCGGAACTACGCAAAGCCGGGCAAGTTGACGTACGGATCCGCGTCGACGAAATCCTCGCGGATGCAGACGCAGAATGGCAGACGGTGTCCCCAGAGAACCTGCTAGTCCGTGTCTATGCGCAGCGTTCGGGATCTGCCGCAACGATGGCAAGACTCCACGAAATTGCAGCCCCCGAGAGCTACGGGTATCGCGTCGAGCTCAGCTCGCGATATCAGTCCGTATCGGCCGCGAAGAACCCGGGGGAGTTCGACTACGGGGCCTTTCTTCGCCGCGACGGGCTTGTTGCGCGGCTGTCGTGCCACATTGGCCGGGTGGAGATTCTCGAGCGCAGCCGCGGTAACCTATTCACCGAGGTCGCACTCCTCGCCAAGGCCGACTTCCTGAGGACCTACAAGCAGACAATTCGAGGCCCGGCCAGTCGGCTCGTGTCTGCTGCAACACTCGGAACGCGGCGCGCAGTCGAGAATGTCACCTACGGCGGGCTCGATATTGCCAAGACGTTCCGCCACGCCGGAGTCGGCCATGTTCTGGCTGTGTCCGGACTTCACGTCAGCGTGGTCACCGTTCTGTTGTACTCTCTCTTCCGCATGGCCGGGGTTCGTGTGCGCGTGTTCGTTCCCGCGCTCATTCTGTTTCTAATCCTCTTCGCGCTTCTCACGGGGGCCCGCCCCTCAAGCATGCGTGCCGTCATCATGAACTCCGTTGTGCTCATCTCGCTTGCCTATTTTCGGTGCGGACTGAGGCGGGCAACAGCCATAGGGCTCTCCCTCTCCTCATTCCTGATTCTACTGCGCACGCCCGCAGTGCTCTACGCCCCCAGCTTTCTGCTCTCCTACGGAGCGGTGCTCTCTCTCGTGCTGCTGGCGACACCGATGGACCGGTGGCTACGAACATTCCGCGGCTTCTCCCTATTATTCTTCCTGGTGTGGTTCTCCCTTCTCATGACCTTGGCAACAAGCCGGTTCCACCTGCTTGTCGACCCAAGAAATCTGCTGGGGCTTGTCGGGCTACTATGGCTATTCACCCGAATCGGCAGTGCCTTGAATCACCGCTGGCCGAAAATGTGGCGGTTTGGGCTTGAGCGCATTCCCGCCACGCTACGGATGTTCTTTGGCGCACAGCTCGCCATTCAGATCGGCATGATGGTTCCCATGTCGGCATGGTTTTTCGGTCAGTTTCCTGTCGCAGGCATACTCATCAACCTGCTTGCCATCCCAGCGATTGGCATTCTCGTGCAGCTGGGTATGCTGACGGGACTCCTTGGCCTGCTGCCCGTGGTGGGACACCTCGTAGCGATTCCCTTCGGAGCTGCCTCCACGCTTGTCGGGGAAGGATTCTTCCGACTGGCACATGCGGGTGCAACCTGGTTTCCGTTCCCGGCAACCCCACGCCCCAGCGGCACATGGATTGCAGCGTACTACGGCGCCGTCGCTCTCCTGCTTCTGGCTGATTTCTATCGTGTTCCTCTGCTGTCCATGGTGTATCGTCGCTCTTCCGCGAGTGCATCCAGCCAGGGAAGGCGTCACTTGCTCTGGATTCTGCCGCTTATCTTGACCGCCGTCCCGCTCTGGAATTGCCTCCCCGGCAGAGCCGACTGCACGGGGGTCCAGTGCCTCGCATCCGGCCGGCATGCCATCGTCGCACTGACCGCATCCGACGGTAGTGCGACCGTAATCAATGCTGGCTCCAAGCTCACGGGAGAGCGCCTGCTGTTTGATGCGCTGCGCACGCAGGGCGCATCTCGTGTCAGAACGCTTGTGCTCTGTAGCGCAGATCCAAAGGCTGGGCTTGAGGGGGGAGCCTCTCTAACGGGGAAGATGCGCGTCGAAGCATGTCTGCTACCCGCTCTGCCACAGCCCGGCCAGCGCTTTCTCGAAGCCGTCGGCGACGACTATTTGCTCAGCCAGGCAGATGCCGGAGAGCGCTGGGCACTGCAGCACGAGAGCGCCTTCGCAGAGCTACTGCAACGACTCGAAGAGGAGCGCATTCCTGCCGATGCAATCCCGACTGGAGAAATCGCAAGCTGGAGAAACGGACATCTCCGTGCGCTCCCCCGTTTCACAGGAAAGCCCAAGCGCTTTGCCGCCAGCGCGCGTACGACACTTCTCAGTGCAGAGATGCACGGCCTTCGGTGGCTAATCATCACAGACACCTCAACCGCAGCAATCCAGCAAGCGCTGGCAGATCAAACGCCCCACGACGTGATTGTGGTTTCTGACATGAGCTCGCGCTCAAGCTTCCGCAGTTGGATCCGCTCTGCGGTGGAACACGCAAAACCGCGCCTGCTCATTATCGCGGGGGAAGACGAGGACCGTGCGTTCGATCCTGCCACACTAACAGACATCTCGCCGGAGCTGAGCATCCTGGAGACGAGTCGCGATGGCGCTGTTTCCGCAAGCTTTGGCAACGACGACACCACGACATTCCGAACGCATCTGACGGCTCAGGAATTGCGGCTGCGGCCGTTGTAGATCAGTCCGCCGCCCTGCGCGTAGTCGCGCAACACCGCTGTTGCTTCCTCACGACACACGTCGCGCGCAACCGCAATTCCCCGCTGTTCCAACTCGTGCTGCCACTGCTGCGGTTTGGCGCCCTCGTCAAAACCGATCGCGATGGCATCCTCGCCTCGAGCAGAGCAGACCAATCGAGGAACCCCGGACCACGGCAAGGCTCCCATGCACATCGCGCACGGTTCTGTGCTGCTCACGAGCTCCAGCATCGGGATCCCCTCCGCTCCAAGGTCGTGCGTCCCCATAATCTGCTGGGCAATCATGATGGCGACTACCTCGGCATGAGCCGCAGAACAGCTCGCCGAGAGCACAAGGTTGACACCCGGAGCAACAAGCGTCTTCCGCTCATAGTCAAAGATAGCCGCGGCAAAGGGGCCGCCGGTCCCGCGGGCAACATTTGCCCGTGCCAGCTCAATCACAAACTGAGCCCGATCATCTATCTCCACGAATGGGGCACTCCACTCCTCGCAAAATGACCCTACCCAATCCGGTAACCGCAGATGAATCTCAGGAAACATGGCTCTCCTCTCTCACAACCCTAGATCCCGCACCCGACACTGCCCCTCGACGATGCGGTCGTGAAAGGGCGCGCGCACCCTCTGCATCCTGGCAGGAGGCTGATCCAACACCAACACGTCGGTTCCAACCTTTAGCGTTCCCAGGAAATGCGCGGATGGCCCACCCGAATAGAGCGCTGCAGGACGTGCCAGCGTGATGGTCTTTCCCGGTGGCACCTCCGACTCCTCACCGCCTGGCATTGCGTTGGGTGTCGCGGTAAGAACGGACGTACTCCACACTCCCTTTCGGTCCGACTTTGCGCGCGATTCCAGAGCCTGAAGGTGCTCTCGATAGGTCCAGCGTGAGGACCCATCCGGGAGATCCGGCAGATAACCATATGCCCTACCCCAACCATTCTCAACCAGTGCTTCAGAAAGATACCTTCCATCCACACGAATCATGGCAAAGTTGCGCTTCATCGCGCTTTGACCGCGGGCATCCTTATACTGCGTTTGGACCGTGAAGCCATCCTTCAAGAAGTCCTGAGTGAACTCCGTAGCGTCTTTTCCGTGCATGAGCACGTCGTCCTCGGTAACGCTCCACCACAATGCCTGCTCCGTAATACGGTGCGGAATCGCTCGGCTCGTTTCCGGGGAATCTACAAAGCAGATCCGGAAGATATAGTGGTCATCTCTATGCTGCACGTGGAAGCTGTCGGCGTCATTGCCCGCATGCGAAATAAGTTGGCAATCGCGAAGCTCATCCCAGGACTCCTCGGCAGCGATTGCCGCGACAACAAGAGCCATGCACCCCCAGAGGACAACACGAAATCTATGGCGTAACATCATAAAGCACAGTACCACACCGCCTGCCAATGGACAACCCGCTACCGTTCTTGAACTTGCCCCGCTTTTCGCCTTGCCCTCCATAAGGAGTTATCATGCGGAGCGTGGACTTCCCAGCGTAGCCTTCTGGCGAAGCCGCGTCGAGGCACCTCTGGCGCGTTGTCCGCTAACTAGGCGTCGTCCCGGTTCTTGCGTTCCTTGGCCCAGATCAGCCAAATGCAAGACTCGTAGAGTACAACCAACGGAGCGGCCATCAGGAGCATCGTAAAGGGATCAGAGGGCGTGAGGAACATCGCAAGGACCATCAGGCCCACGACAACATGCCGACGCTTGTCGCGAAGCTGCGCAGATGAGATAAGCCCCATATTCCCCAACACCAGAAGCACAACGGGGAGCTGAAAGGTGATCCCAAAAGCAATCAAAAGCTTGAGCACGAAACCAACGTAGCTCTGCGTCTCCCAATACTGCGCCGGGGTTCCCATCCACCCCTCAATGCGCGACATCATTTGGAGCGCAATCGGTACCGTCCAGCGATAGCCCATCCAGACGCCGGCGACGAAAAGCCCAATCGAGAAACCCGCGCCTCGAACGATTGCCTGTTTCTCGCGCTTCTTCAGTCCTGGAAAAATGAAGTGACTGACCGCCAAAACCACGAACGGAAGACTCATCAGAAGTCCGGACCAAATGACGACACGCATGGCAATGGCGAGGCCACCACCCACCTGATTCACCGCAAGCGGCACGACCTCATCGAGTCTCGCCTGGTAGTATGGAATCTTGAGCCACTTGAGAATGTAGGGAGCCAGCGGAATGGCAATTAGAATGCCTGAGGACAAGAGTCCGGCGATCCAAAGCACCGTCTTGCGCAGATCATCCAGATGCTCCACAAACGGCTTGGTGGCCGCATCCACATGCTCATCCTGCAAGGTCATCGGACGCCTCACCCCTCTCAACATCCTCTTCATCCTGCGGGACAGCCTCCGCCTCATCGCCTTCCCCGTCCCAATCCCCGCTATGGAGGTCTAGATCGGGATCCATGCCCTGTTCGTCGATACCGGCGTCAGTCGAATCGCCACTGACGTCTTCACGCTCGACGGGCTCGATCGAAAGGACCTGGTCCTTAAAATCCTCGGAAGCTCGCCGTAGCTCCTGAAGTGTCTTGCCAATCATTTTGGCAATTTCAGGAAGTCGGCGGGGACCAAACAGAACGAGGACCGCCACAAAGATGACGATCAGTTCCATCGGGCCTGGCGACCCGGAAAGAAAAGCAAGCGGGAAGCTAAAACACATAACCGTATGACCGCCTCACGACAATGTCGGCGCGCAGCATCTACTGGTAGAGTGCGAATTCGCCGCGGCGATTCATACGCCATGCAGACTCGCCATGGCCTGGATCAAGCGGCTGTTCTTCGCCAAAACTGCGGGTCTGCACGCGATTTCCGGCTACCCCCAGTGAGATCAGATAGGCACGAATGGCCAGCGCACGATGCTCACCCAAAGAGAGGTTATACTCACGGCTACCCCGTTCATCACCATGCCCGTCAACGACAACCGTGACCTGTGGATTGCCAACCAGGTAGTCCGCAACCCTCTCGATCTTGCCGCGTTCGGAACCGGCAATCTGGTAACTGTCAAAAGCGAACGAGACGTTTTCAAACGAGACGTCGGTGACGCGATTTGCATCGCCCAGCGTATCGCTACGGGACGCCAGTTCGTACTCTCCACCGCTGCCATCTACGCCCATCGGAATCAGGACATCATCATCACCGAGCAGCCCCAGTTCGTCATCATCTGATTTACACCCCGTGCCACCCATGACGAACAGGCCACACACAACAACACTCCATACACCACTTACAATCAACTTGTTCATCACATCTCCTTCGGAACTACTTATAAAAATCCACGAATGGGCCATTCCTCAGCCCGCGACTATGAGACTTGGGTCAACCCCCTACAGCGGGCTCCACGATGGGGCATACCAGTCCCCCTGAAACTGCGTTAAACGTACTTGAGCGTCTCCCAGCGTGTCAAGGACATAGACATCGGAGCTGTGGCCCTGTGTACGCGTGTAGGCAATATGCCGACCGTCCGGAGCCCACGAGGGATTCTCATGATCGACGTGCTCAGCTGTCATCTGCGTCTCGATGCGCGTTTTGGGATCAAGAACACAGATATGATAGCGCCCGGAGCGGCGGCTACTATACGCGATTCGCCCGTCAGCCCCCCAATCCGGAGAGACGTTCTCATTTCCCCGGAACGTGATGCGTTTTGCCTTTCCGCCGCTGCTACTGACAACATAGATGTGCGGAGACCCTGTCGAATCCGAAACAAATGCAATCTGTCGCCCGTCGGGAGACCAGGAAGGACTCGCCTCAGCCGCGAACCTCGTTTTGGTCAGGCGCGTGAGTCTCCCCGAGCGAAGATCTCGCACGTAGAGCTCAGGATTGCCATCTTTTGAGAGCGCTAATGCCAGCGATTTACCATCGGGAGATACATCTGCGCCAGCATTGATCCCCGGATACGACACCACGCGCGCGCGCTTACCCGTCGCGAGACGAACCTGGTAGATATCCGGAAAGCCGCGATGAAATGAGGTGTAGAACAGACTGTCACCTCTTGGACTCCACGTGGGGGAGAGGCAGGGCGCGCCATCTCGCGTTAACTGAACCATGTCGGCACCATCAGCACCGCAGACGAAGAGATCCTTCTTCCCAGCCTTTGACCCAATCAGAACAATCCGCGTCGAGGCGATTCCAGAAACCTTCTTAACAGCCTCAACGATGGCGTCAGCAACCGTATGGGCCAGTTCCCGGCTTCGCGTTGGCGTTTCCGTGTAGACTCGGGAGACATAGCGTTTGCCGGTCTGTGCATTTCTAACATCACACGCCGCCGCAAGCCGTCCGCCCTCCTGCGTGCAAGAGCCGCCAGCCTGGACCGTTGAAGTCGGCTTGTTGACGATGGCAAACCAGCCAGAGCGGACGAGATCCTGCTCCAGAACCGAGTAGAACTGCTTCTCGGCATGTCCCCCGCCAACGCGCATGCCCTGGAGCGAGAGCGAGATCTTTCCTCCGCTACCGGACTTCACGATCCGAATATCTTCAGCAAGAGCCACTCGCCCCGCAAGGAGCATAGCCGCCAGAACCAATGGGTAGTAAATGGATGTACACTTCATCGGGGCACCATATACGGATGGACTCTCTCCAGACAACAGGAAAGTGGTTTTGACATTCCCCAACTCTTGCTGGAGAGCGGGGGCGAAGATCCTTCGACAAGCTCAGGATGACCGTCTTCTAAGGTTTTCTGTCATGCCGAGCTTGTCGAGGCATCTCTGCCACCCCCGACACAAAAGGGCTAGTCAATCGACCTTAAACGATATGGTTACCGTGGCGTGGCGCCGGATGAAATCGGGAGTCAGCCCGTGAATCCGGTGGATGCCATTGGCAACCTGGAGCACAGAAGCATCAAGAGCCGCACTTCCAGACTTCTTCTTGAGCGTGCCACTGCGCACCCGCCCATCTGGCTCGAAAGAGACACAGAGCAAGGCCACCGCATCGCCGGCCGCCGCGGATGAGGGCTGCTCCCACGCTGCATGGAGTGTCTGCTGAATCAGAGCAAGACACCGGGAGTCCTCGTCGGGAATCGAGGTGTAGTTGCCCGCCTTCGCGCCGGCATCCAGGAGTTTCTGAATCTCCTCCGCGCTCATCTGCTTCCGCTTGGGCGCCTTCACCCTATCTGAACGTCGAACCTTCTTTCGGCTGATCTCAATCTTCTTACGAGGCGGCTTTTTCGGCGGAATGGGCGAGGGTTCAGGGATTGTCTTGGGCTCCGGAATGGGAACCGGCTCGGGCTCTGGCTCGGAGATCTCGGGAAACACCTCAGCAACGTCCGGCATAAGCGGGGTTACATCGACAACGAAATCAATGGGGGTGACAAGCTCAGGCCTGGGTTCGAATAAATGCGTAACACTGCCGTGAAAAAGGGCAAACACGAGCAACCCCATATGCACCCCTGCGACAACTCTGAATGTTCTTTTTGACTGCTGACTCACACTACTACTTCACTTCAAAAGTCGATTCGATCGTTGTCACCTCAAAGGGCCCGCTATCAAAGATGGGAATCACCGCCAGCGTGCCGCCTACCGATTCTGGTATTCTCCCGGAATACCTGCAGGTGCCGCCTCAGCCATAGGCAAAAGCGCCTGATAGAACGATTTCACCCGCTTCATCGCGGACCTCAAAACGGGGTGTTTCCCGCCGTTTTGGCCCTCTAATCGTGTAGCGCTCCGCTCCACTCCCTTTCAGATAAAAGTCGAGGCTGATCTGTCGATCCGCCTTCTGTTTGATGGAAATCTGAGCGGTTAACGGAGGGCCAACCTCAAACACCACCGGTTCATCCGGCGTCACGAGAAGCGCTTTGCCGTGACGGTCACCGAGATAGGCTGACACCATCCAGCTTCCATCATCACCTGCCTGCCTGCCGACAAAGCGATATGGAGTCAGTTCCCCCAGCGGCGCGGCAATGACGCCATTGCTGCCGTTGAGCGCAAGCCGCCCATTCTCGTTGGTGGTGCTGACCTCAAGGGTTGCATCTCCAGCGAACGCCAAACGAATGATACCACTGTCGCCCTCAAGCTCTGCCGCATCAAAAGTCTGCGTCTGAATCGGTTCATGCGATGCAAACTGACAGATAGCGAAGATGACAAGTCCGGCAATGCTAATGCCGGGAACGGCCCAAATGCCGCCAAGAATGATGAGCACCAGTCCGCCGCTCAACTCCCGCCGCTTCCTCACGATGCCAATAACGAGAGGTACGATCCACCCAAGACAGAGCAGGCCAAACACCAGCAAATATGGCACAAACAAGATCGACATGGAGACCCCTTCCAACTGAAATCAATCTGCGCCGCAAACACGCCGCTGTCAAGCCGAAGTCGGCTTTGGTCGCCCTGATCCTCAGCGGAATCCTTGAGTTGCTTCGTCCGGTAGCGAGAAACCTGCTTGCACTCACGAAGCCCACACCGTAGGTTTGTCGCCACCATGAACATTGAGGCTATTGTCGTCGGAGCATTTCAGGAAAACTGCATCGTGGTTTGGGGCGAACTAAACCAGGCGATCATCATTGACCCGGGCAGCGAGCCGGACGCTATTCTCAATTTACTGGCGCAGCGTCATCTCGATGTCGCCGCCTACATGCTGACCCACGGGCATATGGACCATATCTCGGCACTGGCCGCGCTCCACGAGGCCCGTCCGGCCCCCATAGGTCT
>JABGOW010000071.1 GCA_018645275.1 Verrucomicrobiota bacterium | reverse complement strand
CCCGGAAAACAGATCTACAACGGTCTGACCAAGAAGCTCTACACGATCGACAGAACCCTACAGGCGGTGGAGATGACCGAAGTGGCCGGGCGCGGAGACCGCTCAGGAAAAGACGACCTCAAGGTCAAGACCATCGACGGCAGCGACGTCTATGTGGATATCAAAGTTCAATACAAGATTGATATCAACCGCGCGGATGAAGTCCTAGCCATCTCTGGCCCCGGCGAGAGCTACAAGCAGAAGTGGATCCGTGACTACATTCGCTCCATTACCCGCAACCACCTCGGCGAGCTGACAACCGAGGAGTTCTATGACGCCAGCAAGCGCAACGAAAAGCTCCAGGCCGCGCGCCTTGAGGTCAACGAACGCATGCAAGTCTCAGGCCTGATTATCGATGACATTTCGATCCCGCGGCGCCCGCATTTCTATCAAGAATACGAGGACATGATTAAGGCCAAGAAAGAAGCCGACCAGGCCGTTCAGGCCGAACAGTCCAAAGCGCAGGCCGCCAAGCAGAAACAGCAGACCATGACCATTCAAGAGACCAACATCAAGAATGTTGCCGTCGAGCAGTTCGAAGGTCAGATGAAGCAGAAGGTCATTGCCGCCGTGGCAGATGCGGGTCGTGTCAAGTTGGGTGCAGATGCCTACTACGAGCAGGAAACGGTCAGAGCAGGCGCTCGACTCTACGAAATGACGAAACTGGCCGAGGCCAGCCTGGCACGTAAGACGGCTGAGGCTGACGGCATCAAGGCCATGAAGAACGCCCTTGAGGGCGAAGGCGGCCGGAATATGGTCCGCCTTGAATACGCCCGCAAGCTTCGTGAAATCGAAATCACAGGCAAACCCTACATGGTACAAAGCAATATTGAACGCTTGGAGCTCTCCAAAGGGGCTGCAGCAAGTACAGCAAAATAGCCCCGTAACAAAACTCGCAGCCCCACGGGCTTCAGCCAATAGAGACGAAGAGGAAGCATATTATGAAATCGGTTAAACTAGTCAGCGCGTTGATTGTCATCGTGATTTTTGGTGGGTGGTTCATGCTCAATACACTCACGCAGTTCGTCCCCATCGGGCAAGTAGGTGTCCGCATCCAGCAGTACAACATACTCGGGAAGAAGGGAGTCGTTAAGCAGGACTTTGGCCCCGGCTGGCACCGCGATCTCGGGCCTATCGACAGCTGGGAGCTCTACGACAGCACGCTCCACACGCTGGAAATGACGAAAGACCCAAACCGAGGAAGCTCCAAGGGACAGGACGATGTCAAGGTTCAGTCCATTGACGGCAACGCCCTATCGCTAGACGTCACGGTGAAGTACCGCATTATGCCCGACAAAGCTCACAGCCTATTTCTGGATACAGGACGAGGGACCAAATACATGACCTTCGTTCGTAACCAGTCGGAAAGCTCATGCATGCGCTACTTCGGACAGATGAAGACGGAGGATTTTTACAACCCGGCAATGAAGCGCCAAGCAGCCGAACGGATCAGAACCGAGCTCACAGCGACCCTCGCCAAGAACTTCATTCAGGTCATTGACGTCCTGATCCGCGATGTTGCTTTCGACGACCGCTACGAGAAAGAGATTCGCCGCAAGAAACTGGCTGACCAAGAAGTCGAGCTCAACAAATCCATGGGGGCTGCGGCCGAAATGCGCGGCAAGACACAGGTCATTGAGGCCGAAACCGTGAAGCTCGTCAACATCATCATCAAGGAGAAAGAGGCAGAGCTCATCAGCATGCAGGCTGATGCAGATCTCGAAATCGCCAAGATCAAAGCCGAAGCCGACAAGTTCGTCACCGAGAAACGTGCAGACGCAGATCTCATCGTGGCCGAGAAAGAAGCCGAGGGAGAGCGCAAGGTACGCACGGCTGAGGCCGAAGGTGAGCGCCTTCGAAACGAAGCACTGCTGGGATCAGGTGGCGACGTCATGGTGGCGCTCGAAGCGGCCCGTGGCCTGAACATCAAGGAAGCCACAATCTCCACGATGGATATTGATCTTCTCGATGTCGATGCCATGGCTGAAACACTCGGCCTGCCGCCTGCCGACGAGTAATATCTGGCGCGCAGCATTCTCTCACGTCCAGAGGGAGCGGTAGGCTACGTCGCGGGCTCCCTTGGAAGGGTGAACCAGAAACGGGAACCCTCTCCTGGAGTGGAGGTGGCCCCCATATCACCGCCATGGGCACGGATGTGCTTGTGGCATAGCGCCAACCCCAGCCCTGTCCCCTCGTAGCGGCCAGAGGTATGCAATCTCCGAAAGGCATCGAAGACCTCCGATGCATACTTCTCGTCGAAGCCGATCCCATTGTCCGTTACGGTGACACGCACAACACCGTCCTCTTCCGATGCGTCGATGCTGATGACAGGTGGCACCCCCTCACGGGCGTACTTGATCGCATTGCCGATCAGATTCTCAAGCACGCACGCCAGCTGGCCGGCATCGCCCTGGATGGAACCAAGCGGACCGCTTCGGATTGTGGCGTCAGATTCGGTGATGGCAGCACTCAGATCGCTCTCCGCAGTCGCCAACACGTCGTTGAGGTCAACATCAGCGAAAACAGGCCTATGTGCTGATCCCCTGGAATAGGCGAGAAGCGAATCAATGAGGTTTCTCATGCGAACGGCCCCCTCGGTCACGTAGGCGAACTCCTGCGCGAGGTCCTTGTCGAGAAGCCCCCTCTCCCTGAGATCGGAATCAATAATCTCAATGAAACCCGACACGCTGTTCAGGGGCTGCTTCAGGTCATGGGACGCGGCATGGACAAACCCCTGCAGTTCGGCATTGCTCTGGGCGAGCAACTCGGACGCACGCGCCAACTCAGCCTGACGCTCCTCCGCCAAGCGTCGCATGGAGAACTCCGAGAATAGGGTCTTCTCTCGCCGTTTCGAGTACGAGGCTACAACGGCCACAACGATTGCGGGATTCGTGAATAGAGCCAGTTCCTGGATCTGCCGACCCGAAACGGAGAGCAGCAATATCATCAGAGCCGAAAACGGGATGGAAAGAAAGAGAGGCACGTAGCGCCTGGCTCCGCCTGCAAGGAGGAAGGCAACAAGGGCAACCGCCGTAATGCCCTGAGTCGTACCATATTCGTAACCAGCCAAATCCGGGCCCGCGTGCCACAAAGCGAACGTGATTGCGCAAATCTGCACAAACGTGCATGCCAGCACAGTCGTGTGATACGGAATGACACGGCTAACATCACGACGAAACGTTGTGTAGGCTTTGATGAGAAACGCAATAGCCGGCACCAGTCCGATGAGCCTCAGGGCCGTGAACCAGCCGATCCCAAACACGAGAACGTCTTGGAACATGAAGCCGATGATGCAGACCACAGTGATCGCGGAAAACAACCTCCCCATTACAAGAGTATGCTTGGACTGCTCAACCCAGTACGCTTCAAGTATATCACTCTTAGTGTCAGTCATTGCGTTGCTCCGTGTCTGCCCCGATGCTACACATCGACAGGGCCTCAAGTCAATCACCCTCAAGCAGGAGTGGACGTTGAAAACTCCCAGAAACGCCTTCCTCCGTCGCCCGTTGGGCTATGGTGGACACGTCGGCGAGATGCTTCCTTCTTCGCTGAGGCAGCTTCGCAGGAAAAGTCGGCAAGCTCGGGATGACAGAGAACCTTAGAGTCTTGTCATCCTGAGCGCAGCCGAAGGATCTCCAATGCGGGTTACGCGAGAGACATGGGAAATGTCCTATGCCCCCCCCTTGTTACTGAGTATCCGGGGCGTGCATGCGGCGGAAGTAATCCCGTGTCAGCTTGGCAACAATTGGCGATAGCACGACCAGAGCGATCAAGTTCGGAACCGCCATTAGCCCATTCATGGCATCGCAGAAGTCGATGATCGTCCCGATGCTCACGACTGCGCCAAGCACAATGAAGCCGATATAGAGCAACCGGTAAGGCAGAACCGCACGCGGCCCCAGCAGGTAGTCGGCAGCACGATCTCCATAGTAGGACCAGGAGACCAGCGTCGAGAACGAGAACAGAACGACCCCGATGGACACAATCCTTGCCCCAATGGGATGCCCCATTCCCAGCTCAAAGGCGCGCCCGGTGAGCTCCCCCTTGATCGCACACGTCTCATACGCGCCCGTAATGACAATCACCAGTGCCGTCATGGTACAGATTACGATGGTATCGACGAAGGGCCCTAGCATGGCCACCAGCCCCTCACGAACGGGCTCGTCCGTTCGAGCGGCCCCGTGCACCATAGCCGCCGACCCCATTCCTGCTTCATTTGAGAACAACCCACGCGAAACACCCGAACGTATCACCGTCCCCAGAAACCCACCCGCCAGTGCCTCTGGTTTGTGGAACGCGTGATAGAGGATCGTTCCAAAAGCACCAGGTATCTCGGCATGGTGCCGCACCAAAATGTAGAGGGCTCCGGCCACATAGACAAAGCACATAAGCGGAACCAGCTCAGATGCGAAGCGCCCAATGCGCTTGATGCCCCCGAGAATAACCCCTGCCACCATCGTCGCCACAACAACGCCCACGACCAGGTTGAACGCCGGAGTCGCTGTTGACCCCGGCCGAATCAGGGCGTTGAGACTGACCGCACAGTTGTTGATCTGGAACATGTTCCCTATACCGAAACTTGCCGTCACGGTAAAAGCGGCGAAGAGAACCGCCAGCCACTTAAAGCGCTTTCCCATGCCGAGTTCAATGAAGTGCATCGGCCCGCCGTGCGCTTCGCCATGCTCGTCGATACGCCGAAAGTGCACCGCGAGGGTGCAGGAGGTGAACTTGGTTGCCATGCCAACCAGAGCCGTCACCCACATCCAGAATGCAGCGCCGGGACCCCCGGTTAGAATCGCAGCCGCCACGCCCACAATATTGCCGGTCCCGATTGTAGCCGAAAGCGCAGCCGTGAGGGCCTGAAAGTGTGTAATCTCCCCCGCATCCTCTTCACGGTCGTAGCACCCCCGCAGAACCCGTATCGCATGAGAGAAGCCCCGCAGTTGAACGCCGCGCATCCTGACCGTGAGATAGAGCCCCGTCCCAACCAGCAACACCATCAGGGGAGCCCCCCAAATGTAACCATCAATAGTCGATATCAATTCAGCAAACGTCACCAACATCTCCTCATGAGAAAAAGCGCCCCTCAGCTTTCAGGTCTCCACCCTCAGCCCTCAGCCCAAGGCTGACAAGAAGGCTGATAAAAAG
>JABGOW010000026.1 GCA_018645275.1 Verrucomicrobiota bacterium | reverse complement strand
TATCGGAACCCATGTAGAATGTGGTGTAATTACTGTTCTGGTATCCATTTGCCGTACTGGAAACGTCATTCCTGAAGATTGGATCCTGCATAAACGTATAGAAACGTTCGCTGGTTACGGTGATAGCAGTACCTATCTTGATCTCATGAGCAGTGGCGTCGTAGTAGAGCATCTCTTCACGCCAGTCGCCTACAACATCAGCTACGGCAATTGGATTGCAGCTGCCAATTCTGGTAACCGAATCAGTCGTGTAATTCCACGAGAACATTCTTACGCCCATGCTAATTTCGCGAAGCAGATCAGTGCCCCACCGCCATCTTTTCACTGGGCAATATGCCGAGCTTCGGGGCGATCCGCGCGATTCGTGAAGCGGGACTGCGCATTCCTGAAGATGTTTCGCTGGTCTCGTTCGATGATCATTTTTACTCCAGCTTCCTCGCGACGCCACTGACGGCTGTTGCCCAGCAGAAAGAAGAGATCGGACAGGTTGCGGTGAAGATGCTATGTGATCAACTGGCCGGTAACGGGTCGGCGGCCGGGCTTTCCCTGCCGACGCATCTCAACCTGCGCGACTCGGTTCGTGAAATAGCCTAAAACCTGATAATCCACACTCAAACGTGTAGGACAGCGTGTATAACGAGGTGGGGTTTGGGTTTGCAGAGGCGGTGTACCAGGAATGCACCGAGATAGAATTGGAAATGTGCGAGATCGCGTTCTATGCGCGTAAAGGCTATCCGCTCTTTTACAAGGGGAAACAGCTAAAGAAGCAGTATGAACCGGATATCGTGTGCTTCGACAAGATTGTTGTTGAGCTCAAGGCTGTCTCGACGATTACTGATGAACACCGGGCACAGTTGATCAATTACCTGCGAGGGTTGCGGATGAAATTGGGCCTGCTGGCGGTACCTGAGTAGCCGCCTGTCTATTCCGTTTTCCTTGCGGCATACTCACACAATTGCGTGACGTTGTATTTAAACATAGCGCCCTCCCAGTTTCTTAGAGCATCCTGCTCAGAGTGGGAGAGGAAACGTTGAACATCAGAGCGAGCCAGCGCCCAGTCGATGGAGTCGATCTTTTTCGATAGCTCAATAGCCAACCAGGCGTGCGTTACATTAAGGGAACATCCAGCCCACGGGCCTTGCTGAAAAAGGGCATTCGCAAGCAGATTAATATCAGGACAGATCATGCGTGCCACATACCAGAGAAAGTCATACCAATCTCGTCCTTTGATGTAGGGGCGACAGAGCAAGGCATGCAGTTTGAGAGCAAACCCAGACTCCAGTGTCTGAATCGTTAACGGCTCAGGCCTTGGAAACATAAGGTAGGCTGTTTCAATAGATGACCCTGCTGGCGGATTCGTATCAATCTCCAGTTTAACGCGGATCTTACGTGCTTTATGACGACCAAAAGGAAATCGAAATGTAAGCAAGCTTCCAACAGAGTCTGTCTTCAGAAACGCTTTACGGACAGTTGTTTTGCAGGAATCACGATTAACACTTTCGAATTCTATCCCTTCTCCCGCACAATCCTTTTGCACGTGATCGAGATACGTTTGCCACTTAAAACCTGCATCCGGAACTTTGAGCAGAAAATCAAGATCTTCGGAAAAGCGAGCAATGCCGTTAACGATACGCAAACAGGTTCCACCATGAAAGATGGCTTCTGTAAATAGACCGTGTTTAGAAAGACTTGCAAGGATGTAGTGCTGCATGGTTTCTTTGAGCATGTTCTCCTGCTCAATATCATTGGTGGGCGTGTATCTATCAAACCGAATCTTGAGAATATCATCAATCATGGCCAAACTCCTTTTGCATCCCTTTCAGGAACGCCTTAACGCGCTGGTTGCGAAAAGCCTCTATGATTTCACCGCATCGCTCGAACTGCATTTCCTGTAGATCCAGCTCTTCGATACGAAGTGATTCACACAGATAGCCCACCCCATCTTTGTTCCATGTTA
This sequence comes from Verrucomicrobiota bacterium, assembly GCA_018645275.1. Lineage (GTDB taxonomy): Bacteria > Verrucomicrobiota > Kiritimatiellia > UBA8416 > UBA8416 > JABGOW01. The sequence continues at coordinate 3,250 of JABGOW010000026.1, read as the reverse complement.
CCGTACGATTTAGATAAACCATATCAGCAATAGCACGTAAGGGCGTTGCCACGTAGGACCAAAACGGGACGGGCTCGCACACCGCCTCAACACCAGCTCTAGGAGACTTCGTGGGTACGCAGTGGTAGCTGAATACGCCGAGGGGCGTGTCAAAGCTACGACTGCGTTGCGTACTAACACTAGCAACCTGATATACCGCTTCGGGAATCAGCCCGTGGTACGCCAATGCTGTTTCCAGGCTGACGTGTGAAGGGGAGAGAAGCAGAGAGGCAATAGTCCATTGGGGTGGTTCAGTTTTACGGTACTCAGGTGCCAACACGTAAACACCACGCTTGAGACGAATAATTTCTCCCGCTTTGCTGGCACGGTTCAGAAGGAGCTCTCTTGCACCCCGCGTCCGATCAGGAAAGAGATTGACCACAACCGTCTCATTAAAGATACCTCCCGGCGGCGACAGCTTGTATACAGCTTGTGTAATAGTCTTCATACGTGCCAGTAACATACGATATTCGTAGGTTAGGCGCAAGGAAACCAATGCCATATTCACAAAAATGTAGCGCGACTCATCCGCACGATATGCATTCAGTCAGGCGACACCAGGAGATGCATCAGCAGCTGGGAAGGAGGAGAGTAGGGGCAGGCAATCAGTGCGGAAGGCACACCGGGATCGGCTGGCTGAGGTCAAAGCTCCCTTGGCTGGTGTCGCTGCGGAAAGAAAGGAGGGACAGGCCTCCTATACTTTTTCATTGGCCCATATGCATGCACGCACGCTGATGGAACGATTAAGCGTAACCAAGTAAGGGTGGCGGCGAAGTGTACGAGAAAGTGTACGATGAAGTGTAAGAAACGTGACGCGCACACTTAAGCCCGCACTTAGCCGCACTCTTAACCGCTACACTTACTTGGTAATCCCGATACGAGATAATTCTGCCCATTTTTCTCCCGATCCGCGCCCACTTGTCCTTCGTAGCCCGGAGGGCGAAGTGGGATCCGCGGTTAGATTCCCTTGGTAGCAGCCACAGATTATTCAGAAGAGCCATTTTTTCGAAGGTGAAAGGCCGCGTCGCGCTAGCCAGCCGCTTTCAGACAATACTCTTCCATCAGGCGCATGTAGATGCCGTACTGTTCCAGCGAGACGGCGGGCGGGGTCTGGTGGTCGCAGCTGGGAATAAAGCGGCCATTGCGCATGACCGGCAGCAGACGCTCAAATTCGGCGCGCATTGCCTCTTCTCCATGCTCCATCACCAGCTTATTGAAGTTGCCGAGAATCACAAATTCGGGATAGGCCTCGCGAATGGCGTTGGCATCCACCCCCGCCTGGAACTCCAACGGAAGAGCACCGCGGATGCCGACCTTTTGCAGCCATGGAATCATTTTGGTGATGTCCCCGTCGCTATCGACGATCGGTACAATGCCCAGCTCTTCCATCACCGGAATCACCTGGCGGTAATACGGCGCCATGAATTCATCGAAGTGATCCTCGGAAAGCATCGGCCCGTTGTTGTAGCTCATATCCTCGGCAAACACGGCGAAGGCCGGCAGGCAATCCGCATCGGCCAGCGTCCTGAGTATGGAAATCATATAGTCGACATTGTCCTGATTGATACGCTTCATCAGCTCCGGCTCGTCGTAGAACGCCATCATGTGATCTTCAATGCCGAAGAGCGTGCGCGGGAACCAGAAAAAGCCCTCGACGCTGATCCAGAAGAGGCTTTCGCCGTTGCGCTGGCGTTCGGCCCACGGACGGATGTCTTCGAGCGCCTGATCGATCGGCGGATAGAGGTGCGGTTTGATGCGCTCGTAGTCGGCCTCGTCAGAAATGATTGCCCCGCCGTGCGACTCCGGGTGCGGACATTCTGGACCGCGGCTGTCGAACCAATACTGAAAATAGGGGTCCAGCCCAAAGTGATTACAGAGACTATAGCGATCGGGACAATAATTCGCCACCCCGCTCACCCCCGCCGGATGCAGTGAATTGTCAAATTCCGGCAATCCTTCGCCGCGCCAACGCGTCATGGTTTCATCCCACCAGACCGCCCACTCCACCATCGGAAGCCGGTCGACCGGCCTGCCATCCACCACCGCTTTAAAACGCTCTACATGATTCATCCGTCACTCCCTCTATTCAGCTACTCCCCATCAAAAGTGGTTAATATAAATCGACATTACGGATTCTTCTTTGCATATATTGACCTGACTATTGGTGAGAAATGACCTCTTATGAACTCAACATCCATTCGAACCGTACGCGACCATCTGCCCTCGCTTGAACAATTCGGCGTTGCAGTGGAATATTACCCGGACTACATCAATCTGGCGCCAGAACCGCATGGCGTGGATGCGCTGCTGGTTTCATTTACTGTGCGCGGAACGGGACGGCACTGGATGAACGATACGGACTATCCGGAATCGCCGGGCAGCCTGGGGATCACGCACTATGGCGAGGTGCACAGCATTGTGACCGATCCAGAGGGTATGGATATCTACAATCTATACCTCGATCCGCGCACCCATCCCCTGCCCTCCATGCCCCTCGAACTGAATAACATGCTGCATGTGCTCTTCGCCCATCGAAAAGCCTTCCGCCACCGCTTCAACCGCAGTATCCATCTGCACTTTAAAGACCCAACCCTTCCGTTGCAGTGCGTGCAGACCCTGCACCAAGAAATGACGCAGCCGTCCGCCGGCTCCGCAGCCATCATCCAAGCCCTGCTGCGCGTGTTTCTCATTGCCTGCTGCCGCTCGGCACTGAACGAAGGAATTGTCCCCAGCTTTGCCGCCGACGCACCGCCCCCCATCTGGTTGCTCGACACCTGTCGTCATCTCGACGAACATTTCCAGAACCCGATCACACTGGACCAGCTGGCTGGCCGCGCGAAAATCAGCAAAGGCTACCTCTGCCGCGCCTTCAAAAAGCAGCTAGGGCTAAGCGTGGTGGAATATCTCACCGAGCGCCGCATCCAGCATGCGGCTCAGCTACTACAGGATACAGACGACAAAATTCTCTCCGTCGCACTCGACTCCGGCTTCGGCGACCTCAGCCACTTCAACCGCGTCTTCAAAAAGCTCAACAACCTTTCCCCCTCTGCCTACCGCACCCGGCAGGCTGAGCCTGCACCCCAAAACGTTTCCAAGGATTGAAACAACGACGGCTCACGCGCCCCCGGAATACCGGGAGGCCCGTCCTACAAAAACCACTAGCATCCCATAAGCCATGATCTCGCCCCTCACACACCCACATTTACTAACG
>JABGOW010000123.1:2499-5255 GCA_018645275.1 Verrucomicrobiota bacterium | reverse complement strand
GAATCCGAAAAACCGTTCAAAGCTCTGCATGGTGGTGGCAAGCTTCCCTTGTTGACCCCGCAGACTGTCTAGACGTTTGTGCCAGGCCCTGAGCTGGCCGTCCAGCACCTTCGATAGGCTGAACTGCTCAACGAGGAACTCCCGATCGAGCGCCACATAGGTCTGAACACCATCCCCCAGTTCCTTGCTGATCGCGCGCAACGTATAGACATCATCTGTGGACAGCGCCTTCGCTGTCATTTCCCGAATGAGGATGTCGCGCAACCCGTCCGGGAGTCCAGCAGTCGCCTGCTCATAGGCGTTCGACCAGACTGGCAACAGCTTCCGACGGTGCCCCAGCTGGTTCTTGCTATCGGTAACCATCTGCTCGACGGTTTCGCTGAAGGCGAAAAGGCCCTTCCGCGGATCATCCGGACTGTACGTTCCGGAGCGGGAATGGAAGTCGGCATCGAAACGACCAACCACACTTGCGCTTGCGGCTCTCAGCGCCTCAGCATTGCCCAGCCATGGCAAGAGCTCCGATTGCCACTTCTCGACTTGCCCGCGAAGTTGGCGGGCGAGTTCGGGCGCATTGGTCAACAGGGACTGGCTGCGGAATGCTTCCTTCAGATCAACTTCTTCTTGATCGTTGAAGCGTTCGCCGAACGCGATGTAATCACGCCTGCCAGCGTCTCGGATACGCTTCTCGAGGTCCTCCATTTCCACATCGTCCAGTGCCTCAAGGCCGGAGGCCATCTGGGAAAGCCTCCCCATCACGATCTCGATGGCGGTGGCCAGAGTTCCCGCACTGCCCGTCTGTTTCAGGTAGTCGGGAGCGCCCTGCTCAAGTGCCTTCGCCGGTCCCGTAACTGCGCTTCCAGACTTGGCCAACGCGTCGCGGACGATCTCCTCGTTCTCGTACACCAGTGCATCGGCTGCTGCTAGCACACTCTCGATACTGTCCTCCCGAAATGCGTCGTCCAAGTGCGACTCAATCGCGTCGGCGACGTCGCGGCCCATGGAGTGCAATGCCCGCTGAAGGAAGTCGCCCTTCTCGTTGGGCATGAAACGGTCCATGCACATGGACGAGATCTCGAAACAACAGCCAGACTTCTCGAGAACGTCATCGGCAATGGACTCGGCCAAAGACACATCGGTGGAAGCAAGTCGTTGAGCCACGTCTAGGCGTGCCTTTCGGATAAAGTACCCCTCGAGGGCATCGATCGGCACCTCAACCGTGCTTACTCCGAGGCAGCTATACTGTTTGCCCTCGTTGATGCTGGTACCCCGGATCGCCATGTAGGACATGCGGGAGTATAGAGCCGCTCCAACCATTTCGTACGCATACTCCGGCCTGGTGAAGGTGGCGTTCTGGCTACTGCCAAAGATAAGGTATGCTCCATCCACAGGGCTAGCGGCACCGGAATCGACCTCCGCATTGCACTTGATGACATCCAACTCCTCCCCACTGGGACTCTTCATGTTGGGAAGGCGGTACGTATACCGAGCCCCCGGCGCGCAGTCAAGGTTGTCCATCCAGAAGGAAAGCTCCGAGACACCTGTGAGAAAATTGAGTCGTGTGGAACGCTTCTCGTCACTGAGAAGGTATGCATCATACATGGCTGCATCGTAGAAGAAGGCCACTGGCCCAACAGGGAAATTGGGACCAAGCTTGGCGAATGCCTCCTTGATGGCGAACATCACTGGCATCCAGCACCCGCGGCCCGTGCCACCTGCAAGGCTGCAGGCCAGTGTCACGTTGGCCTCTGCCAGCGGCCCATTCGGTAGAGAGAGGTGTTGTCGCCGTGACTTGATCTCCTCCTGTAGTCCATCGACCGCCTGCTTGATCATCGCCATCCGGTGCCAACTCAGGAAGAACGACACAGGAGGGCACTGGCCCGCGCCATCCTTGAGCGGGCTGACTCGTGGAGCCTCGAAGGGCTCGTCATCGCCATTCACCCACCAGTGTTGTCGCAGACGGTCCTGACCGTTGTCCGCCGCAATCAGCCGGTGTGGGTGTGAGAAGTACTCATAGACGATGGGCGTCAGATTCTTGTATCCTTGGGACAGAAGGACGCTCTTCACGCATGGTCCTGGTACAGTCCCGCACATCCGTTTTACTTCCGACTCAAACCGTTTGATCTCCGCCTGCTCGGTGTCCACGACCAGATAGTAGACGTCCGTGCTCAGCATGTAGCGCCAGTAGGCATCATGCATCAACAGAGAATGTAGCCGAAGCAGTGTCTCGGCACCCGAACCACCACACCCAACGAAGATCTGTGCTCCTGCCATTGCGATGCCCTTCCTTGCTGTCTTTGAATCACATTCCGGACCGAATCAGCTCTATCGACCATACCGTCAAGTCGGCTGGCCGTCATGTGTAGAGAGTGAGAGGAACCTGTAACGGAGGGCACGCTTGGGTCCGCCTCGCAGATGTCTTCGAGGCGATCGTGGTGTGCGTGTCGTCAGCGTTCGCAGGCAATCATCCATACGTTCATTGCACCGTGTGCGGTTCCTATCGGGGTCAGAGAAACAGCATGACATACCTCTTCGTCACGCAGTATTTCAGGGAGTGGGGATACAAGTGAGTCTATACGAGATGCCACGCCAACCAGACGCCAGCGAACAGACTGGCACAAATGCCTGTAGCAGTGAGAATCCGTCTCTTACCGGATGCTCGCTGCTGTTTGAGGATAATCACATAGCGAGCAGAGCTGGGCTTGCTGGGCTTGCTGGGCTTGCTGGGCTTGCTGGGCTTGCTGGGCTTGCTGGGCTTG